>JBCBKN010000206.1:0-8279 GCA_038521775.1 Pseudomonadota bacterium
CGTGCTGGTCGAAGACACTGCCACGGTCACCGTCACCGTGAATGGCGAGGGCGTCGCGGTCACCATCGATGCGGTCGACGACGCCTATACGGTCGGCGAGACCGAGGATGTCGCCGCCAATATCCTGGCCAATGACACGACCGACGCGCCGGGCGGCATGGCGGTCACGGCCATCGCAATCGTCAATGACGATGCCTCGCAAACCGCGGTGACCCTGGGCGAAAGCTTCTCCGTCACCACGGCGGGCGGGCGCAGCGGCACGGTCACCGTCAATGCCGACGGAACCTTCACCTTCGATGGCGGCACGGCGTTTGAGGAGCTGATGACCGGCGAGACCGACAGCTTCCGCCTTGCCTATACCGCCAGCGCCGGCGGGCAGACGAGCATGGCGCAGGACATCGATTTCGACACCCCCGATCTGCCGGCGGGCACGCTGGTCGCCTCGCAGATCTCGGGCGTCACGATCTCGGCCACCCGCGCCGGCCAGTCGAACGAAAACATGGCGATGATCTTTGATGCCGCCAACCCGACCGGGGGCGACGACGATCTCTTCCAGCCCGGCGAGGGCAAGGTGCTGATCATCTCCGAGGATGGCAACAGCGCCGACCCCGACGACAATGCGGGCGGCGGCACCTTCTATTTTACCTTCGAGACCCCCTCCACCGTCACCTCGCTCACTTTCCTCGACACCGAGGAGCCGGTTCCGACGGTCCGGCTCTACGATGCCAATGACGCCCTGATCGCAGCGCTTGCCGGGCCATCGACCCCCGATGGCGGGCTGGCCGACATGATGCTCAACCGCGATGGCGTCGCGCGGATGGAGATCGATCTGCAGGGCTCGGGCGCCATTGCCGGGCTCGCCTTTGCCGAGACGGTCGCGGCCGAGCAGGTCTCCGACAGCGCCTTCATCGATGTCGTGATCACCGGCGAGGGCGTCGATCTGATGCCTCTGGCCGCCGATGATGTGCTGGAAACGGTCGAGAACCAGGCCGCAACCCCGCTCAACATCCTCACCGATGCGCCGGGCGCCGACACGCCGGGCGACGGGCCGCTCACCATCACCGATCTTGTGGCCAATGCCGGCAACCCGGCCGGCACCGGTGTGGTCATCGGCGCGCCCGACGGCGCCGGGCTGCGGACCATCACGCTCACCGTCACAGACATGGTCGACGGGCTGCCGGTGCTGCGCACCGCGACCGCAACGCTGGCCGCGGACGGGACCCTGACGCTTGACCCCGGCACCGGGTTTGAAAGCCTCGCGGCCGGCGAACAGCGCAGCTGGGTGCTCGACTATACCGTCGCCGATGCCGATGGCGACACCTCCAGCGCCAGCATCACGCTCGCCGTCAACGGGCTCAACGACGCGCCCGTGGCCCAGGACGATGCCATCGCCGATGTCGAAACCGCGCCGGCGGTCAGCGGCAATGTGCTCGACAATGACAGCGACCCCAACGGCGATGCGATCAGCGTGACCGTCGCGGGCGGCCAGCCTGCCGGCAGCGCGGTGACGCTCAACGGTGTGTCGGATGCCGGCCGGCCGCTCTCGGGCGTGCTGACCGTGCAGACCGATGGCAGCTACAGCTTCGTGCCGGCCCCGGCCATGCTCACCATGGCCCAGGATGAGGTCGTGGTCTTTGCCGTGCCCTACACGGTGGCCGACAGCTTTGGGGCCCAGGCAAGTGCGACGCTGACCATCACCCTCACCGGGCTCAACGAAGCGCCGATTGCCGTCGATGACGCGGTCACCGTCGATGAGGATGTGAGCGCCATTCTGGGCAATGTGCTGGCCAATGACAGCGACCCCAATGATGATCTTTACACCGACGATCCGATCAGCGTCGTCGCCGCGGGCGGGGTCGCGCCGGGCACGACCATCTCGCTTACCGGCACCAGCGCCCAGGGCGTGGTGCTGACCGGCACCCTGGCCGTGCAGGCAAACGGCGCCTATGAGTTCGCCCCGGTCTCGGGCTTTGGCGACCTGGCCAGCGGCGACAGCGTGACCTTTGCGCTCGACTACACCATCGAAGACAGCCATGGCGCGCAGGACAGCGCCCAGTTGCGGCTGACCGTCGACGGGCTCAACGATCCGCCCCAGGCGACCGACAACAGCTACAACACCGGCGAGGGCGAGGAGTTCTCCGGCAACCTGGTCACCGATGACACCGGCGCGGGCGTGGACAGCGACCCCAATGGCGACGACATCCATGTCGTCGACGTCACCCAGGATGGCGGCTCGCTGGGCGCAATCGGCGACAGCTGGACCGTGCTCAGCGATGGCGGGCGCAGCGGCACGCTCACCGTCAACATCAACGGGCAGTTCACCTTCACCCCCAGCGCCGAGTTCGACGATCTGGCCCTGGGCGAAAAGGACACCGTCACGCTCGATTATGTCATCGAGGATGTCTTTGGGCTGCAATCGAGCGCCAGTTTCGAGATCGACGTGCTGGGCTCGGATGCAGGCGGCGGCGGGTCGGGCGGCGATCCCGAGATCAACCTGGCCTTCGTCGTCGACGCCTCCTCCTCGATGTTCGTGAACCGGCTCAACGGCATGGCCGATGATTTCGCCGGCAATGGCGGCGATCCCAATGGCGACGGCGTGGCCAACACCGCCTTCGACCTGGCCTATCACGGGCTGCTCTCGTCGATTGCGGGGCTCCAGGCCGAGGCGGCCAATGCGGGCAAGGCCATCAATATCGGCCTCATTGCCTTTGACGATGTGGCCAATGCCGCCCAGACCTATACCGGCCAGCCAAGCCTGGAGGCCTGGGGCTTCGGCAATGCCTCCAGCGCCTTCCTGCTGGGTGCTGCGGGGGATTCCGACATCGATGTCGGCGTGGCCGGGGCGCTGGAATGGTTCACCGACATTCAGGCCGAGGTGACCGACGAGAACCACATGGTCGTCCTCTCCGACGGGCAGTTCGCCCAGGGCGATGTCGACACGCTGCTGAGCGAGTGGGACACCGATTATGCCGGGACGGTGCATTCGCGCTATATCGGCGACATTTTCGGGGCGACCACGAACCAGGTGAACGCGATCGAGGCGCTGAGCAATGATGCCGTCACCCCCAATGATTTCGACTTCAAGTTCTACGGCTTCGATCTCTTCTCGACCGAATATGCGCTGCAGCCGACCGATCTGCTGAACCTGGCCTGATCCACGTTCTTGCCCGGGGGGCGCGCCACCGCGCCCTCCCGTGCCTGGCGGGTCGGTTGCACCGCTCCGCCAGCGCGCTAGACTGGCGCGGTTTCGGCAAGGACCGCCATGACCCGCCTCACCATCCGCCGCCCCGACGACTGGCATCTCCATCTGCGCGACGGCGCGGTGATGCGCGGCGTGCTGCCAGCCAGTGCCAGCTTTGGCCGGGTGCTGGTCATGCCCAACCTGGTGCCGCCCGTGGTCACCGCCGCCGATGCGGCAGCCTATCGCGCCCGCATCCAGGCGGCCATGCCGCCCGGCCAGACCGGGCCCGCGCCGCATATGACGCTCTATCTCACCGAAACCACCGAGCCTGAGGATGTGGCCGCCGCCGCCGCATCGGGGCTGATCTCGGCCGTCAAGCTCTACCCCGCCGGGGCCACCACCAATTCGGCCGCAGGCGTGCGCGATCTCGACCGGGTGACCGGCGTGCTGGAGCGCATGGCCGACATCGGCCTGCCGCTTTGCGTGCATGGCGAGGTGACCGATCCCGAGATCGACATTTTCGACCGCGAGGCGGTGTTTCTGGACCGGGTGCTCGACCCCTTGCGCCGCCGCATCCCCGGCCTGCGCGTGGTGCTGGAGCATGTCACCACCGCCGATGGCATCGCCTATGTGCGCGGGGCCGAGCGGATGGGCGCCACGCTGACCGTCCAGCATCTGATGCTCACCCGCAACGACATGCTGGTGGGCGGCATCCGGCCGCATTACTACTGCCTGCCGATCCTCAAACGCGCCGAGCATCGCGCCGCGCTGCGGGCCGCGGCCGTGTCGGGCGACCCGCGCATCTTCTTTGGATCCGACAGCGCCCCCCACACCACCGACACCAAGGAGACGGGCTGCGGCTGCGCGGGCTGCTTTACTGCCCCGGTCGCGCTGGCCTGCCTGGCGCAGGTCTTTGAGGAGGAGGCGGCGCTCGACCGGCTGGAAGGCTTCGTGGCGCTGCATGGCGCGGCCTTCTATGGCTGCCCGCCCGCCGAGACGCGCATCGTGCTGGAACGCGGCCCGGCCTGGACCCCGCCATCCGCTGTCGACACCGGTGACGGCCCGGTGACGGTCTTCGACCCCGGCTCCCCGCTGCACTGGCGGGTGGTGGCGTGATCGAGATCGCCGGGCGCACCATCGGCGAGGTCTTTGCCGAGGCCGCCGCCACCCATGGCCAGGCCGACTTCCTGCTCGCCCCGCCGCGCAGCGGCGGCACCCGGCTGAGCTATGCCGACACCGCCGCCCGCATCGCCGACTGGTCGCTGGCGCTCGCCGCGGCCGGGTACGGGCCGGGCCAGCGCATTGCGGTGCAGATCGGCAACCGGCCCGAGCATCTGGCGCTGAAGCTCGCGCTCAACGCCATCGGCCTTTCCATCGTGCCGATCAATCCCGATTACCGCCCGGCCGAGATTGCCTTCCTGCTCACCGACAGCGCCGCCTGCCTTGTCATCACCGACCCCGACAGTGCCCAGGCGCTCAGCGCCGGCATCGCCGAGGCGGGGCGGCAGGTGCCCCTGGTCCTGCTTGAGGATCTGGGCCATGGCCTGCCCCCGGCACCCGACGCCGCGCGCCCCCCGCTCACCCCCGACAGCGAGGCGAGCCTTCTCTACACCTCGGGCACAACCGGGCGGCCCAAGGGCTGCATCCTCAGCCATGAATACGAGCTGATGATCGGCCAGCGCTATCTAAGCTGCGGCGGGGCGATGGCCTTCGGCCCCAACCCGCGCATCCTCAACCCGCTGCCGCTCTACCATCTCAACGCCGCCTGCGTGTCCTTCATGGGCGCGATGCTCTCCGGCGGCTGCCAGATCCAGCCGCCGCGCTTTTCGCGCCAGCATTGGTGGCAGGATGTGCGCGAGACCGGCGCCCAGGTCCTGCACTGCCTGGGCATCGTCGCCCCGGCGATTCTGTCGCTGCCCGAGGCGCCCGATGATGCCGACAACCCCGCCAGCCTGGCGGTCAGCGCCGGGATCGACCCCTCGCTGCACCGGCGTTTTGAGCGCCGCTACGGGCTGGAGCTGGTCGAGGTCTGGGGCATGACCGAAATGTGCCGCCTGCTTGCGGCCAGCGAGACCCCGGGCCAGCCCGACACACGGGCGATCGGCCGCGCCTTTGCGGGGCTCGAGGCGCGGGTTGTGGATGATGCGGATGCAGACCTGCCGCCCGGTGCCCCGGGCGAGCTGATCCTGCGCCACTCCGCCCAGACGCCGCGGCGCGGCTTCTTCTCGGGCTATCTCAACCGGCCCGAGGCAACCGACGAGGTCTGGCGCGGCGGCTGGTTTCACACCGGCGACACCGTGACCATGGACGCCTCGGGCATGATCTTCTTTGTCGACCGGCGCAAGAACATCATCCGCCGCTCGGGCGAGAACATCGCTGCGGCCGAAATCGAAGCCAGCCTGCAGGAGCGCGACGAGGTCGCCCAGGTCGCCGTTCTGGCCGTGCCCGACGAGATGCGCGAGGAGGAGGTGATGGCCTGCATCCTTCCCGCCGCCGGCACAACAGCCGATGCCGCGCTCGCCCGCGCGCTCTTTGACCATGTCCATGCCCGGCTGGCCCATTTCAAGGCCCCCGGCTGGGTCCAGTTCCGCCAGGCCCTGCCGCTCACCGGCACCCAAAAGGTGCTCAAGCACCAGATCTTTGCGCCGGGCGACGACCCGCGCGCCGGCGCCCATGATTTCCGCGCCCTCAAAACCCGCGCGCCCTAAACCGGCACATCCCAAACCAGCGCGACCCTGGCCGAGATCAGACCGCCCCGGCGCCCAGCATAGGGCCCCAGCACCTCTCCCCGGCCAAACCGGCATCCAAGCCCAGATCTCCGCCCATGCCCCCGCCTGCGGCTTCTTCTTGGCAAAAATACTCATCCCAGCCCATCCGCCGCGATGCCCTCACCCGCGCAGCGCGGCCCGCCGGATCTTGCCCGACACCGTCTTGGGCAGCGCCTCGGTCCAGACGATCTCGCGCGGATACATGTAAGGCGCCGTGCGCGCCTTGCAGTGCGCCTGGATCTCAGCCGCAAGCGCCGCGTCGGGCTGCCGCCCCGCCACCGGCACGATATGGGCTCGCAGGATCTGGCCGCGCGTCGCATCCGGCACCCCGATCACCGCGCTTTCGGCCACCGCCGGATGCTCCAAAAGCGCGCTTTCAACCTCAAACGGGCTGATCCGATAGCCGGCCGACAGGATCAGATCATCGGCCCGGCCCGCAAACCACACATAGCCCTCCGCATCCATCCGCGCGGTGTCGCCGGTGAAATACCAGCCATGGCGGAAGGCCCGGCGGTCGCGCCCATCCGGGGTCAGATAGCCCTCAAACAGCCCCGGCGGCCAGGGATCGGTCAGCCGCACGCCGATATGCCCGATCTCGCCCTCGGGCAGGCGGGCGCCGGCCTCGTCGATAATGGCAATGTCAAAGCCGGGCAGGGGCTTGCCCATCGAGCCCGGGCGGATCGGGTCGGCCGGACCGTTGCCGATCAGACAGACAGCCTCGGTCTGGCCATAGCCATCGGCGATCTCCACCCCCGTCGCATCGCTCCAGGCGCGCATGGCCTCGGGGTTGAGCGGCTCGCCTGAGCCCAGCGCCCGGCGCAGCCGCGGCATCGGCGGCAGGGCGCATTGCGCAAACATCCGATAAACCGTGGGCGGGGCGCAAAACGTCGTGACCCCCAGCCGGCCGATCATTTCCAGATGCGCCTGCGCGTCGAACGGGCCCGGCGGCTCATGCACCACAACCGTTGCCCCGGCCAGAAGCGGGGCAAACAGCATCCCCCAGGCCGCCTTGGCCCAGCCGGTATCGGTCAGCGTCCAATGCAGATCGCCCGCGGCCAGCCCCATCCAGTGCCGCGCGGTGATCGCATGGGCATAGGCATAGGCGTGGTTGCGCGGCACCATCTTGGGCTTTGAGGTCGTGCCGGAAGTGAAATAGACCAGCGCCTCATCGCCGGCGCGGGTGACCAGCCCGGTCGGACGGTCCGGCGCACGGCCCAGCGCCTCAAAGGAAGGCCCGGCAAAGACCGGCAGGCCCGCGGGCAGCTTGCCCGCCTGATCGGCCGATACCAGTGCGGCCACAGCGCCCGCCGCCTGCACCCGATAGGCAATGTCATCGGCGGTCAGCAGCCGCGTGCCGGGCATGGCCACCAGCCCCGCCTTCATGCAGGCAAAGATCGCGGCGAACCAATCCGGGCTCCGCTCCATAATCACCAGCACCCGGTCGCCCGGCGCCAGCCCGCGCGCGATCAGCCCGTTGGCGATGCGCGCCGACCGCTCGGCCAGCCAGTCATAGCCGATCTCGCGCATCGTGCCGTCAGGCAGCACATGCAGCAGCGCCCGGCCCTGCCCGGCATCCACCACGCCGGTTGCAAAATTGCAGGGCGCGCCGGGGTCGAAAAAGCGCTCCGACCCGCTCACCCCGGCACCCGCCCCTTGGCCGCCCAGGCCACCGCCGCAAAGTCGCGCGGCCCGTCGGGCTCGCCGCCTTCATAGGCAAAGGCAACCGCATCGCGGATGCGGGCCTGCTCGGCGGGATCGGCTTGCGCGACAAGCGCGCCCAGCGGGCTGTCGCCATCGACCAGCCCGCCCCAGTAATCCTCAAACCCGGCATAGCTCATGTGAATGACCAGCTTCTCCTGGGCGACCTCCACCAGGCCCGCCGCCTCCATCGCCGCGGCAAGCTGGCCCTGCCGGGTCATCGGGCGGGCATAATTTGCGCCCCGCCGCGCCGCGATGCGCGCCGAAACCGGCGAGGCGGCATCGAAAAACAGCCGGTTGAACATCAGCCCGCCGCGCGCGTCCCAGACCGTTGCCGCCACCACCCCGCCCGGGCGGGTGACGCGGACCAGCTCGGCCATCGCCGCCGCGGTGTCGGGCACGAAATGCAACACCAGCATCGACAGCGCCGCATCCACACTCTGCGCCGCCAGCGGCAGCGCGGTGATATCGCCGGTCTGAAAGCGGGTGCCCGGCACGCCCTGCGCCGCGGCATCGGCGATATAGGCCTCGGACAGATCGACCCCGATGACGCTGTGCCCCAGCCCGGCCAGATGAAAGCTCAGCGCCCCGGTGCCACAACCCGCATCGAGCAGCGCAGGGCCCAAGGGCGC
>JBCBKN010000207.1:0-8237 GCA_038521775.1 Pseudomonadota bacterium
GGCCCAGCACGGGCGAGGTCTGGCTTGGCGGGCGCAATGTCACCCGCGAGACCCCGCAGCGGCGCAATATCAGCCTGGTGCACCAGTTTTTCGTGAACTACCCGCATATGTCGGTCTTTGAGAACATCGCTTCGCCCTTGCGGGTGCAGCGGGTGGGCCGGGCCGAGATCGACCGGCGGGTGCGCGAGGCCGCCGACATCCTGCAGCTTGGCCCGATGCTCAAGCGCCGCCCGCAGGAGCTGTCGGGCGGGCAGCAGCAGCGCACGGCGCTGGCCCGCGCGATCGTAAAGGAAAGTGCGGCGATCTTTCTCGACGAGCCGCTGGCCAATCTCGACTACAAGCTGCGCGAGGAGCTGCGCGAGCAGCTTCCCAGCCTGCTGGCCGGGCGCGGCACGATTGTGGTCTATGCAACTTCCGAGCCGACCGAGGCGCTGCTTCTGGGCGGGAACACCGCGCTGGTGCATGAGGGGCGCATCGCCCAGTTCGGCCCCACCGCGGCAAGCTACCGTCTGCCCGAAAGCCTGACGGCGGCCCGGGTTTTTTCCGACCCGCCGGTCAATCTGGCGCCGGTCGAAAAACGCGGGGCGGCGATGCATCTGGGCGGGTTGAGCTGGCCGGTCGCGGGCCCCGCCGCGGGGCTTGCCGACGGGCCCTACACCATGGCGGTGCGCCCGCATCACGTCACACCGACGCCGCCGCGCGCCGCGGCCGTGGCGGTCGAGGGCACGGTGCGGATCACCGAGCTCAGCGGCTCGGACAGCATCGCGCATTTCGATCTGGGCGATCTGACCTGGGTGTCGCAATCATCGGGCATCCATCCCTATCGGGTGGGCGAGGCGCATGCCTTCCACATGATCCCCGAGGCCTGCCTTTACTTCGCCCCCGACGGGGCCTTGGCGGCCACAGGAGCGGCGCATGGCTGAGATCCGCCTGGAGACCCTGCGCCACAGCTACCTCTCCGCACCCAGCGCGCCTGAGGACTATGCGCTCAAGGAGATCGATCTGAGCTGGCGCGATGGCGGGGCCTATGCGCTCCTGGGCCCCTCGGGCTGCGGGAAATCGACCCTGCTCAACATCATCTCGGGCCTGCTCACCCCCAGCGAGGGGCGGGTGCTGTTCGACGGCCAGGATGTCACCGCCCTGCCGCCCGACAAGCGCAACATCGCCCAGGTCTTCCAGTTCCCGGTCATCTACGACACCATGAGCGTGCGCGACAATCTGGCCTTTCCCTTGCGCAATCGCGGGGTGGAGCCGGGGCGGATCGCCGCGCGCGTGGCCGAAATTGCCGAGATGCTGGAGCTGACGGCGCTCTTGGGCACAAGGGCGGCCGGGCTGGCCCCGGACACCAAGCAAAAGATCTCCATGGGCCGCGGGCTGGTGCGCGACGATGTCAATGTCATCATGTTCGACGAACCGCTGACAGTGATCGACCCGGCGCTGAAATGGACGCTGCGCAGCAAGCTCAAGGAGCTGCACCAGACCATCGCGGTCACCATGATCTATGTGACGCATGACCAGACCGAGGCGCTGACCTTTGCCGATCAGGTGGTGGTGATGCAGGACGGGGTGATCGTGCAGATCGGCACTCCGGTGGAGCTTTTCGAGCGGCCCCAGCACACCTTTGTGGGCCATTTCATCGGCTCGCCGGGGATGAACATCCTGCCTTGCGAGGTCTCGGGCGGCGCAGCCGATGGGGTGGCGCGGTTTCAGGGCCAGCCGGTGCAGCTGGAGGGTCCGGTGACCGCGGCCCGCGCAGGCCCCGCCGAGATCGGCGTGCGCCCGGAATTCGTGCGGCTCGCCGAGGCGGGGATCCCCGCCATCGTGCGCAAGGCCGCCGATCTGGGGCGCCACACGGTGCTGGAGGCAATGGCCGGCGACCGGGTGATCCACGCCATCCTGCAAGACCCCCCGCCCGAGGAAGGATCGACCGTGCATCTGGCCTTTGAGCCCGCGCAGACCCGGCTTTACCAGGGCGGTTGGATCGCCACCGACCCCAAGGCGGGTGCGCGATGAAAACCGAAAACAACCGCGCCTGGTTCTTCGTTCTGCCCGTTCTGCTGCTGGTCGCCTTCAACGCGCTGGTGCCGCTGATGACGGTGGTGAACTATTCGGTGCAGGAGACCTTTGGCAACAACCTCTTCTTCTGGCATGGGCTGGGCTGGTTTGAGGATTTGCTGCGCTCCGAACGCTTCCACGCCGCGCTGGGCCGCCAGGCGCTTTTCACCACGATCATTCTGATCATCGAGATCCCGCTTGGGGTGGCGATTGCGCTCTGCATGCCGCGCCGCGGGGTCTGGGTGCCGATCTGCCTGGTCCTGATGGCGCTGCCGCTGCTCATTCCCTGGAATGTCGTGGGCGCGATGTGGAACATCTTCACGCTGCCCGATATCGGCCTTGCGGGCTATACGCTCAATTCGGTGCTGGGCATCAACTATAACATGACCCAAAGCCCGATTGCGGCCTGGATCACCATCATCACCATGGATGTGTGGCACTGGACCTCGCTGGTGGTGCTGCTGGCCTATGCCGGGCTGATCTCGATCCCCGAGGCCTATTACCAGGCGGCCAAGATCGACGGGGCGTCGAACTGGGCGGTCTTTCGCCACATCCAGCTGCCCAAGATGCGCCGGGTGCTGACCATCGCCGTGCTGCTGCGCTTTATGGACAGCTTCAACATCTACACCGAGGTCTTTGTGCTGACCGGGGGCGGGCCGGGCAATTCCACCACCCTTTTGTCGATCGACCTCGACAAGGTCGCGTTGGGGCAGTTCGACCTGGGACCCGCCGGCGCGATGAGCCTGGTCTATTTCGCGATCACGCTGGCCGTGTCCTGGATCTTTTACACGGTCATGACGCGGGATGAGCCATGAAGACGCGCAGCCTCGTTCCCATCCTCTACATCCTCTTTCTGCTGCTGCCGATCTATTGGCTGGTGGCGATGAGCTTCAAGACCACCAATGAGATCCTGGGCGGGTTCTCGCTCTTTCCCCAGGAATGGACGCTGGAGAACTACACCGCGATCTTCACCGACCCCACCTGGTATTGGGGCTACATCAACTCGATCCTCTATGTCTCGCTCAACACGGTGATCTCGCTGACCGTGGCGCTGCCGGCGGCCTATGCCTTCTCGCGCTACCGTTTTGTGGGCGACAAGCATCTTTTCTTCTGGCTTCTGACCAACCGCATGGCCCCGGCGGCGGTGTTCGCGCTGCCCTTCCTGCAGCTTTACTCGGCCGTGGGGCTTTTTGACACGCATCTGGCCGTGGCGCTGGCGCATTGTCTCTTCAACATCCCGCTTGCGGTGTGGATTTTGGAGGGCTTCATGTCGGGCGTGCCCAAGGAGCTGGACGAGACCGCCTATGTCGACGGCTATTCCTTCCCGGCCTTTTTTGTGAAGATCTTCATGCCCACCATCAGCGCCGGCATCGGGGTGGCGGCCTTCTTTTGCTTCATGTTCTCCTGGGTCGAGCTGCTGCTGGCCAAAACCCTCACATCGGTCGAGGCCAAGCCCATCGCGGCCACCATGACCCGCACCGCCTCCAGCGCGGGCTATGAGCTGGGGCTGTTGGCCGCGGCCGGGGTGCTGACGATCATTCCCGGGGCGATCGTGATCTATTTCGTGCGCAACTACATCGCCAAGGGCTTTGCCCTGGGAAGGGTCTGATGCGGCGTCTGGTCTATCTGCTGCTTTTGCTGCCCAGCCTGGCCCTGGCCCAGGGCTGGACCTCGGTCGACAGCCCGGCCGAGGACGCGTTCAGCTGGGCGAAATGGTGGACCGAGCCGATTTTCTCGGGCTTCTGGATGGCTTGGACCCGCGCCACGCTGGCCTTCTTTCTGTTCATTTTCAGCGCCATCGCGGTGATGACGGTTCTGGAGGTTCGCCGCCCGGGCGGGGCTGCCCGCATTGGCATTCTGGGGCTGGAGACCACGCGCGGCGACCGGCTTTTCATCGGGCTTTTGGGCTCGTCCTACATCTTCTTTGCGTGGCTTGGGGTGGTGGGCGAGCCGGTTTACGCCCCGCTCGCCCTTGCCATCGGCTGGATGGCCTTTTGCTTTTGGAAGGTGTGAGGGGGCGTCAGGCGCCCCCATCGCCGCCTCAGCGCTTGGTCACGATCACCTCGGCATAGGTCGAGGGGGCGGCCAGCCGCCCGTCGGTCGCGGTGTTGAACTCGGCCGCCAGCGCGTGCAGATCGGCCTCGAGCTGGGCCTGTCCCTCCTCGGTCAGCGCGTCGAACACCCGTTTGGTGGGGCCGTACCAGCGCCGGAACACCTCGATCCAATGCGCGGGCGAGCGGTAGTGGAAGGTAAAGACCCGCTCGCTCACGGCAATCTCGGCCTTCGGGCCGAACAGCGCGCGCAGATGGTCCGGCTGGCCCCAGAGCGCGGGTGACGAAACCCCGGCCGGCGGCGGCACATGCCGACCGATGAGCTTGAACAGCGCGCCGATAAAGCTGTCGGGCGTCCAGTTGGCCATGGCCACGCGGCCGCCCGGGCGGGTCACGCGCAGCATCTCGGCGGCCGTGCGCGGCTGGTTGGGGGCAAACATGGCCCCAAAGGTCGAGGTCACCGCGTCGAAACTGGCATCGGCAAAGGGCAGCGCCTCGACATCGGCCTCCTGAAACGCGATCTCGAACCCATTGGCCTCGGCCCGGCGGCGCCCTGCCTCCAAGAGCGCGGGCACATAATCGGTCGAGGTCACATCGCAAAACCGGCGCGCCGCGGCCAGCGTTGCGTTGCCATTGCCGGCGGCGACGTCGAGCACGGCCTCACCGGGGCGCAGCCCGGCCGCCTCGGCCAGGGTTTCGCCCACAATCTGAAGGGTGGCGCCGACGATGGCGTAATTGCCATCGCCCCAGGCGGCGCGCTGCTTGGTCTTGATGGCGGCGAAATCGGGGGTGGGGCTGGGGGCGAGGGCGGCTGTGGCGGTCATTTGACGATCCTTCCGGTCTGCGGCGGCCGGGACCATCCCGCGCCGCGTTTCGATGCGGCAGGAGATGGACCGTCCGGTTTTCAGACCGATGTCAGCGGATCGCCTTTCGTGTTTCGTCTGTTTCGGCCGGTTTTCCGGCCCGTATCAGGCGCGGCTCAGCCGACGATCTCGAAGGCCGAAAAGAAGAAGGGGATCTCGGTCGCCGCGGTCTCGGGCGCGTCCGAGCCATGGACCGAGTTCTCGCCGATCGAAAGCGCAAAGGCCTTGCGGATCGTGCCCTCGGCGGCATCGGCGGGGTTGGTGGCGCCCATCACCTCGCGGTTCTTGGCAATCGCACCCTCGCCCTCCAGCACCTGCACGACCACCGGCTCGGCCGACATCTGCTCGACAAGCTCACCGTAAAAGGGCCGCTCCTTGTGGACCTCGTAAAAAGCGCCTGCCTGGGCCGGCGTCAGATGCACGCGCTTTTGGGCGACGATGCGCAGTCCGGCTGCTTCGAACATGGCGTTGATCTGGCCGGTCAGGTTGCGGCGGGTGGCGTCGGGTTTGATGATCGAGAGAGTGCGTTCGGTGGCCATGGGAGGGTCCTCGTTCAGGGTGGCGTTGGGCGGTCCCCTAACATGGGCGGGCGGGTCGGGAAAGGCCCGGCGGCGGGCGGGTTCGTGTGGCGCAGCGCGCGCAGCTTTGCTAGACCCCGCGCCATGCTGCGGATCGCGAATCTCGGATTCAGAATGGAAGGCCGGCCGCTTTTTGATGCGGCCAGCGCGATTGTGCCGGCGGGCCACAAGACCGGCATCGTGGGGCGCAACGGCACCGGCAAAACCACGCTCTTTCGTCTGATCACGGGCGAGCTTGCCCCCGATGAGGGCGACATCTCGCTGCCCAAGGGCGCGCGGATCGGTGCGGTGCGGCAGGAGGCCGAGGCCAGCCGCGACAGTCTGCTCGACACGGTGCTGGCGGCCGATACGGAGCGTGCAAGCCTGCTGGCCGAGGCCGACACCGCGCAGGATCCCGCCCGCATCGCCGAGATCCAGATGCGGCTTGCCGATATCGAGGCGCATTCGGCCGAGGCGCGCGCCTCGGCGATCCTGGGCGGGCTGGGCTTTGCGCCCCCCGACCAGGCCCGGGCCTGCGCGGAGTTTTCGGGCGGCTGGCGGATGCGGGTGGCGCTGGCGGGCGTGCTTTTTGCGCGGCCCGATCTGCTGTTGCTCGATGAGCCCACGAACTATCTCGACCTCGAAGGTACGGTCTGGCTGGAAAGCTACATCGCCCGCTACCCCTATTCCGCCCTGGTCATCAGCCATGACCGGGGGCTTTTGAACCGCGCGGTCCGCTCGATCCTGCACCTGCATGACCGAAAGCTCACGCTTTATGGCGGCAGCTATGACCAGTTCGATGCCGAGCGGCGGATGAAGCTGGCCCAGGACCAGGCCATGGCCAAAAAGCAGGAGGCCCAGCGCGCCCATATCCAGTCCTTCGTCGACCGGTTCCGCTACAAGGCCTCCAAGGCCCGCCAGGCGCAAAGCCGGCTGAAGATGCTGGAGCGGATGGAGCCGATCGCGGCGGTGTCCGAGGCGGCGGTGGCGGGGTTTTCCTTTCCCGACCCGGCCGAGGCGGCGCCACCGCTGCTGTCGTTCAATTCGGTTGCGGCGGGATATGACGGGCGCGCGGTGCTCTCATCGCTCGACGTGCGCATCGACCCCGAGGACCGCATCGCGCTTTTGGGTGCCAATGGTCAGGGGAAATCGACGCTGGCCAAGGTGATCTGCAACCGGCTGGCGCCAATGCGCGGGGACATCACCCGGGCGCGCGGGCTCAAGCTGGGCTATTTCGCGCAGCATCAGCTTGACGAGCTGCGGGCCGAGGAAACGCCGCTTGCCCATCTGCAGCGCGCCCGCCCGACCGAGACCCCGGCCAAGCTGCGGGCGCGGCTTGCCGCGGGCGGGATGGGGCCAGAGATTGTGCAGAACCCTGTGGAGCGCCTGTCGGGGGGCCAGAAGGCGCGGCTTGCGATGCTGCTGTCGACGCTGGAGGCGCCGCATCTGATGGTGCTTGACGAGCCGACCAACCATCTCGACATCGAAAGCCGCGAAGCGCTGGTCCACGCGCTGTCGGCCTATCAGGGGGCGGTGGTGCTGATCAGCCATGACCCCTGGCTGGTCTCGGCGGTGGCCGACCGGCTGTGGCTGGTCAAGGGCGGCGCGGTGCAGCCCTTTGAGGGCGATGTGGAGGATTACCGCACGCTCTTGCTGACCGAGCGGGGCGAGACCGTCGCCAAGTCGAAGCCCGAAAAGCCCAGAGCTGACAAACCCAGGGCTGAAAAGCCCAAGACCGAAAAGCCCCGATCCGACAAACCCAAAGGCAGTCTGACTAGCCTGCGGGCCGAGCTGCGCGCTTGCGAGGAGCGGGTCGTCAAGATCGAAGCGATGCGCGACAAGCTCGACGCGCTGCTGGCCGACCCCGACTTTTACGTCGAGTCGAGCAAGGCCAAGATCGCCGCGCATCAGGCCAAGCGCAAGGAGATCGCCGACGGGTTGGAGCGGGCCGAGGCGCTGTGGCTGGCGGCGAGCGAACGTCTGGAGGCCGCCGGCGGCTGACCCGGCAGTCGATTGTCCAACGTCTTGGCCGCCCAGCGCCTTGGTCGCCCGGCGCCTTGACGGCACAGCTTGACTGTACAGTGGTAACGGGCGGGGGCAACGGGCGCGGGCAACGGGCGGCGGTAACAGGCGGCTGGGTGAGTGGTCGGGGCGGCGAGATTCGAACTCACGACCTCCTGTACCCAAAACAGGCGCGCTACCAGGCTGCGCCACGCCCCGACGCGCCCGCAATACCCGCTCTGACCGCCATTGGAAAGGCCAGAGCGCCGACCGCATTGCCCATGGCCCTATTCGATCAGAACGGGCGGGCGCTGCGCGCGTCACGGGGTCGATCCACCCGGCTCGGCAAGGGCGAAAGCCGCGCTAGTCGCAGGCCCAGGCGGCATCGGGGCCAAAGGCCGGGTGGCGGATCTCGGCCCCCGGTGCGATCCCGAATGCCGAGGACAGCCCGCCATTGATCTCCAGCACCGCGGCGACCGGCCCGCGCGAGGGAATGGAGGTCAGATCGCCCGGCACGGCGCCCTCATGCACATGCCGGACCACACCTTGCGGGTCGATAAAAAGCATATCGAGCGGGATGAGCGTGTTCTTCATCCACATCGCCACCGGCCGCACCCGGTCATAGACAAAAAGCATCCCCGAAAACCGCGGCAGGCTTTCGCGAAACATCAGCCCCTGGCCGCGTTCGGCCGCATCATCGGCAAGCTCGA
>JBCBKN010000208.1:0-8190 GCA_038521775.1 Pseudomonadota bacterium
CGGGGTCGGGGCGGGTGGCCAGATGCCGGGTGACATGGCCGTTGGGGGCGATCAGGCTGACCCCGCCCGGGTCGGTCCAGTCCGGTGCGATCAAGAGACCCGAGGCATGCGCCAGAACGCATTCCGGCCGGACGAGCCCGGCGCCGACAAAGCGCAGCGCGTCGAGCTCAATGCGGTCGGGCCGGGTCACGTTCTGGGTCACGTTTTGGGTCATGGTCGAGCTGATGCGCCTCCTAAATCGATTTAAATCGCGAAATCGAGGCTGCGACAAGCGCTATCTTACAGCGAAACTCAGCGAAACTCGGACGAGGCCGCCTGCGCTTGCGACCGTTCCCGCACCCAGATGTAAAGCCCGCTTGCCATCACGACCGCAGCACCAAGCCCCACCCAGATGTCGGGCGCATCGCCAAAGAGCAGCCAGCCGGCAACGGTCATGTAGACGATTTGCGAATAGACAAAGGGTGCCAGCGTCGAGGCCGGGGCGTAGCGATGCGCCACTGTGACCAGCTGATGCCCCGCCCAACCGAACACGCCGATCAGGGCAAAGGCGCTCCACCCCGCCCGATCGACCGGCCAGGACCAGTCGAGCGTGGCGAGCGGCGCGGCCACCAGGGTGCAGAGCAGCGCTGCGTAAAACTGCTGGGTCGCCGCACTGTCCGCACCGGCCAGCTTGCGCGTGTAGACCAGATAAAGCGCGCCGCCCATCGTGGCGCCCAATGACAGAAACATCGCCCAATGCGCGTCGGCCGACCAGGGGCGAATGACGATCAGAACGCCCAGAAACCCGATCACGATCGCCGCCCAGCGCCGCGACCCGATGCGTTCGCCCAGCAGCGGAATGGAGAGCAGGCACACAAAAAGCGGCGAGGTGAAGAAGATCGCCGATGTCACCGTCAGGGGCAAATGCCGCACCGCCCAGAAATTGAGCGCGGTGCCGACCAGCAGGAAAACCCCGCGAAGCGCCACGTCGCGCGGCCGGTTGGCGCGCAGAAATCCAAGCCCCAGCGTCGGCGCGGCAAAGGCGATGACCAGCGCCAGATGGACCAGGTAGCGCACAAAGACGATCTGGGTGATCGGCATGCCGGCCTCGGCAAGCCATTTGGCCGAGACATCGATGCCGCAGAACCCTGCAAAGGCGGCCAGCGCCAGAAAGATGCCCAGCAGGCGGCGGTCCTCGCGGCCGGACATGGATGTCCGCCTACCCATGCGCAGGTCGTTTCGGGCTCAAGACGGGGGAGGGAGGGCTCACCTGTGGTCGTTCCATTGCGACGGCGGGCGCGGGTCGCACCAAGGGTGGCCTAGCAGCTTGCCAGGGCCGGGTGCAACGCTGCTGGTCAGGGTTGGGGCTGGGCTGGCGTTGGGCGGATGGAGCATCAGGCGCGCGGCGCCCTTGGCGGAATGCACCTTCCAGGAGACCGTTGCCAGGGCTGTCGGGTCGTTGACAGTTTCTGTTGGACTTTCTAGGCGTGGCGGAGGGACGTGCACCCGGATCAACCGCAGGATGGCAGCAGAATGGTGAGCGCCGCACCGCGCGTCAGGGCCCAAGCCGTAACCTGCGCCGCGTATCGCGCGGGGTCGGCCGCCTTGGCCGGTCCCAAATTGGCACGGCGCAGATGCGCCTGCCCGCAACCTCTGGCGGGCTTCGGCATTTGCAGGCTGATTGCGCCGCCCGGCATGGCTCCGAAGGTCGAATACAAACCCGCCTCGGGCTTGGCCTGGGCCGCACGATCTGGCTTAACCTGCGTGAGGGCTTTGGCAGGCCGCCACGCCCTGCCGGTCAGGATGGGGTGAGCAGAGGTGCACGCCGACCCGGCCGTATCCCCAAAACCCCAGATCTCCGCCCAGGTTCGGCGACGCGCGGGGCCGCGGCTGCTGGCATTTGGCGCGACCCTTGTTGCGGTTTTCTGTGCGCTGCCGCTGCTTGCGGTGGTCGCGGCGGCCGTCTCGGCGGAAAGCGACACGCTGCGGCATTTGATCGATACGGTGCTCGGCCGCTACATCGGTGCGACGCTGGCCCTGGTGGTGCTGGTCGGGCTGGGCAGTTTTCTGATCGGCACCGGTGCGGCCTGGCTGGTCGTGATGACCGAATTTCCCGGCCGGCGCCTGTTTGAGGTTCTCCTGGTGCTGCCGCTGGCCTTCCCGGCCTATGTGCTGGCCTATGCCTACACCCATCTTCTCGATCACCCCGGCATCGTTCAGACCGGCCTGCGCGCGCTGACCGGCTGGGGCCCGCGGGAGTATTGGTTTCCCGAAGTGCGGTCGCTGGAGGGGGCGGCGGCCATGCTCACCCTGGTGCTTTACCCCTACGTGTATCTGCTGGCGCGTGCGGCCTTTCTGAGCCAGAGCAGCACGGCATTCGTGGCCGCCCGGGCCCTGGGGCTGACGCCGCTGCGCGCCTTTCTGCGCGTCTCGCTGCCCATGGCGCGGCCGGCGATCGCCGCAGGCGTGCTGCTTGCCGCGATGGAGACCATCGCCGATTTCGGCACCGTCTCCTATTTCGGGGTGCAGACCTTTGCGACGGGGATCTTCACAAGCTGGTTCTCGATGGCCGACCGGACCGCGGCCGCACAGCTTGCGCTGGGCCTTCTGGCCTTTGCGCTGCTGCTGGCGCTGAGCGAGCGGTTTGCGCGGGGCGGCGCGCGCTATGACGCAAAGCGGCGGGCCGATGTCCCGGGACGGCTGACGCTCGGCCGAGGCGGCATCGCGGTGGCCCTGCTCCTCTGTGCGATGCCGGTTCTTGCCGGGGTCCTGATCCCCGCCCTGGCGCTGACCACCATGGCGCTGGGCTCCGAGCAGGACATTCTGAGCAACCGCTATATCGGGTTTGTGAGCAACTCGCTCACGCTTGCGCTCTGTGCGGCACTGCTCACCGTTTCGGCCGCGGTGCTGATCGGAAGCCGCCAGCGCATGGCGCCGGGGCGCGGGGCGGCGCTCACCCTGCACATCGCGCGGCTTGGCTATGCGGTGCCGGGCGGGGTCATCGCCGTGGGGCTGCTGGTGCCGTTTGCGGCCTTCGACAATGCGGTCGATGCCGCCATGCGGGCCTGGTTCGACCTGTCGACGGGGCTGCTCTTCACCGGGTCGATCTGGCTTCTGGTCGGCGCCTATATGATCCGCTTTCTGGCCGCAGCACTCGGCGCCTATGAGGGCGGCATCTCGGCCATCAGCCCCAGCGTCGATGCGGCCTCGCGCACCTTGGGTCGGGGTATGATCGGCACCATCGCGCGGGTGCATGTGCCGCTGATGCAGCCCAGCCTGCTGACCGCGGCGCTGATCGTGTTCGTCGATGTGATGAAGGAGCTTCCGGCCACGCTGATCATGCGGCCCTTCAATTTCGACACGCTCGCCGTTCAGGCGCACCGGCTGGCATCGGACGAGCGGCTTGAGGGTGCGGCGGTGCCCAGCCTGATCATTGTCGGGCTGGGCGCTTTGCCGGTGGCGCTGTTGATCCGGCGGATGCGGCGCACCGGCTAGTGCGCCGCTGCGCCCCGGATGGGTTTACTCCCAGCCAACCTCCTGGAAGATCCGCTGCGCGGTCGCCACATTCTTGGCCACGGCGCTGAGATCGACATCATCGGGCTTGAAGAAGCCAAGCTCGGCGACCGAGGGGCTGAGCGCGACGCCCGGCACCGCCGGATATTCGTCATTGCCGGCCGAGAAATACTCCTGCGCCTGGGCCGAGGCGAGATACTCCAGGAAGAGGATCGCGTTCTCGGCGTTCGGGGCATTCACGGTCAGACCGCCGCCCGACAGGTTCATATGCGCGCCCATATCGGCCTGGTTGGGAAAGACCCAGCCGATCATGTCGCGATCGGCCGACAGGCCGCTTACGTCCTTGCGGATCGCGCGCGCGAAGTAATAGGTGTTGGACATCGCGATCTCGCACTCGCCCGAGACGATGCCGCGCAGCTGGTCGGTGTCGCCGCCCTGCGGATCGCGGGCGAAATTGGCCACAACGGCCGCGGCCCATTCCTTGGCCGCCTCTTCACCGGCATGCTCGATGATCGCCGAGAGAATGGTCTGGCTGTAGACATTGGTGCCCGAGCGGATGCAGATCATGCCCTTGTATTCGGGCTTGGCCAGATCGGCATAGGTCATCGGCGGGTTGGCAACGTCGTTCTTGTCGTAAAACAGGATCCGCGCGCGCTGGGAAAAGCCGAACCATTCATTGTCGGCATCCTGCAGATAGCCGGGGATCCGGGCTTCGAGGATCGGGCTGTTGACCGGGGCCAGGATGCCCGCATCCTTTGCCCGCTCAAGCCGCGAGGTGTCGACCGTCAGAAGGATGTCGGCGGGCGAGTTCGCGCCCTCGGCGACGATGCGCGCGATCAGCTCGTCGGCCTTGCCCTCGATGCGGTTGATGGTGATGCCGGTCAACTCTTCAAAATCGGAATAGAGCCGCTCATCGGTGTCGTAGTGACGCGACGAGTAGATATTGACCTCTCCTTCGGCCAAGGCGGCCCCGTCCACAGACAGGAAACTTGCCGCGCAGATCGCCGCGGCGGTGAGTTTCAAATGGTGCATGATCGCCCCTCCATTGATTGGGTGGCGAATGGCTAACAGTTTTACTCGGCAATTCAAGAGAAAACGATAGAAACTGTCGGAATTCGCCTAGCCCGTTGAATCGGATAAAATTTTGGCGATTGACATTACCAACTAAATTAGTCAGCTTAAGAGCCATCGCATCGAGGCATCCCTGCCAGAAGGAGGCGCGCCATGGCCGATCCCCGCAAACCCACCCCCAGCCTGCCACAACCGCTGAGCAATTCGCGCCGCGAAGGTCTGCTGGCGGCACTGGCGGGGTTGACCTCGCCCGAGGCCGCGGAGCTGGAGTTGCTGGAGGATCGCTGTCGGGAACAGCAGGCGGGTCGGCAGGCGGGTCAGCAGGCGGGTCAGCCGGGGGGGCAACGGCCGGGTCAGCAGGGCAGCGCCCAGTCCGGCACGCCCGACGAGGTGCCCACCCATGACGCAGAACGGCTGACCGATGGCGGAAAGACCGCGCATATCGTGCTGGATCGGACGGTCTATACCCTGCGCATCACGCGGCTGGGCAAGCTGATCCTGACCAAATAGCGGCGATCCCGCTCGACATTGCGGCCGGGTTGGTCGAGACTGCGAGGCATGCAGTCACAGACCGGACAAGGCCTACATGAGCAAACCCATTCCGAGCCCCTGTGTCGATGTATGCAAGTACAAACGTGGGGCTCACTGCATCGCATGTTCGATGACAAAAGATCAAAAATCGCTGTTCAAAAAGATAAAGAAGGATAGGCACCGGCTGGCATTTCTGCAGATGCTTGTCGCCCAGCAGGGACATATGGGCAAGTTCAAGGCCTGGCCGGAACTCTACGCAAAACGATGTGCCAAAAAGGGCGTGACCCCGCCGATTTGAGCCGGCGGGGCGTTACCTGCCGTCAGGCACGCAGCGCCGTTCAGGCCAGATGCGCGCGCAGCAACCAGGCGAATTTTTCATGCCCGCGCCCACGCCCGACGCAGAGATCCTGGGTGAGCAGATCGCCATGGCGCTCGGCAATCTCGGCCGCGCCGGCAAGCGTGGCGGCAAGTGTGCCCTGCGCCGCGGCCAGCGTGCCAACCATGGTCGCGGCATCTGCCTTGCCGTCATGCTCCTCAACCTTCGAGCGGGCCAGCATCTCGCTGAGCTTGCCGTCGGCATGGCCGCCCAGCGCCTTCACACGCTCGGCCAGATCGTCCTGCCCGGTAAAATGATCCTCATAAATCACCTGGAACAGGTCGTGCAGCGGGCCGAATGCCATGCCGGTGACGTTCCAATGAAAATTCTGTGCCAGCATCGTGGTCACGACCGTTTCGGCAACACATTGGTTGAGAGCATCGCAGATTTCCGTCTGCGCCGTGGTGTCGAGTGTCACTGCCGTTTGTGCCAAAGCCGGGGTCCCCATAGCTTAGTCCGGCCCTGCGACCGGTTTCGTTTACGGTTTCGAGAAACCTAGGTCACGCCCCTGCGACTTCAACCTGGCTGGCCACCGCGATCTGGCCGGGCAGGGGCGCTGATTGACAGGCAAGGATCAGCCGCAAAAACGCCGCGCGATGATTGGGCAGCACCCGACGCACCACCAGAAACGCAAGGCTGTCGCGGTCGCCGCGATGGGCCGCATCGAGGGCCGAGACGAGCCAGGCCTCGTCAAAACTGACCCGCGCCGTGCCAGGCTGGTAAAAGACCGGGACATGCCCGATGCCCTCGCCCATGACCCGGATCAGGGTTTGCAGACGCTCGGTGCGGGCAAGGGCTGCGCAGTTTTTCGGGGTGGGGCAGCCATCGCCGCAAAGCCGGGCACAGGCCTGTGTGAGCGACAGCCGCGGGGTCGCGCGGCTGCGCGAGGCCAACCGGCGCAAATCGTCAAGCAGCCAATGCAGATCGGCCGGAAGCCCGCCGCCCGTATCGGGTTCGATTTCGCGCAAGACCGCATGCATGACCGCAGCACCCTCCAACTCCGACAGACTTAGTCGGGAATGCAGCGGCCTGCAAGAGATCCGGCTGTGTCACTTTGTCTTTACGTCGATCAACTGGACAGAAAACCGGCCCGATAACTGGGCGCGACACAGGGGGCACGACACAGGGGGCGCGCGGCCCGGGGCCTCATACCTGCGGCCCCAAGACCCGTGCCTCCAAGATCCGCGCCGATCACTCCGCGGCGTCCTTCATGCGCTTTTCGGCCCGCAGGAACTTCACGAAGGCCTGCACCTTGGCGGTGCGGTGAAGATCGACATGGGTGACGATCCACATATCCAGGTTCCAGGACGCCTCCTCGGGAAGGATTTCGACCAGTTCCGGGTGCAGGCGCGCGTCGGCCAGGGCAAGAACCGCAAGCCCGGCTTCGGCGCGGACCGCCGAGATGACATGGGCGTATTGATTGGTGCGGAAGGTCACGGCTCCCTCCGGCACGAAGCCCGACAGCCATCGCAGGCAGCCATCTTCCAGTTCGTGATCGACCAATCCGATGAACCGGTGCTCCTTCAGCATCTCAAGCGTGCTGGGTGTGCCGCTCCGTTTGAAATAATTGCGATGCCCGAACAGGCCGAACCGATCGCTGCGATAGGGCAGCACGACATAATCATCCTGATCGGGCTTTGGCCCGACGCGCAGCGCCACATGGGCCTCGCCATATTCCAGGCGCGCGCGGCGCCGTTCACCGACCAGATCCAGCCGAATCTCGGGATGCGCCTCCTGAAAGGCGGCAATGGAGGGCATGACCTGGGGGATCACCCCGCTCAGCGTCGAGATGACCAGCTCGCCCGAGATCAGCCCCGCACGACTTCGGCTGCGGCTTTCAAGATCGGAGAACATGTCGTCGGCGCGTCCGGCAACCTCAAGCATGTCGAGACCCGCTTCGGTTGGCGTGTAGCCGCGCGCATGGCGCTGAAACAGCGTCGCCCCAAGCGCCGCCTCAAGCGACTCGATATGTCGGTTCACCGTTGCGCGGTGAACCCCCAACGCAGCGGCAGCACCGCTGACGGTGCCGAACTTTGCCACTTGGAGGGCGGTGTGCAGTTGTGTCCAGTGATTCATGCCCAGAACATAAGTTGGTCGAAGTTGATGACTCAATGCACAGTCAGTGGCACATTTGGGTATATTGTTGCGAGATTGCCAACATGGAAGTTTGGGCAAGTGAGGGGGAGTGAATGACACGATACCACCCAGCGCTGGTCGCGCTTCACTGGCTGATGGCGCTTATGATCCTTGGGGCGCTTGCCGGCGGCGGCATTGCGCTTGCAAGCCTGCCCATGGACAGCCCCGACAAAGTGACGGGACTGGCCGGACACATGACCTTCGGCCTTGCCATTGGCGTCCTCCTTTGCCTGCGGCTGCTGGTGCGCGTCGGCACGCAACGGCCCGCCCATGCGCAGACCGGCAATGCGATTCTCGACATGCTTGGGCGTTGGACCCATTGGGGATTTTATCTGCTGATCGCGGGAATGGTGCTGTCGGGGCTGGCAACCGCGCTCGGCGCGGGCCTGTTTCCGATCGTCTTCGGCGGGTCGGGCGATCCCTTGCCGCCCGAAATCAACACATTGCCGCAGCGGGCCGCGCATGGCTTTGTCGCGCTGGCGCTTTTGGGCCTGATCCTCCTGCATCTGGCCGCCGCGATCTACCACCAGGCGATATTGAGGGACGGGCTTTTGCGGCGCATGTGGTTCGGGTCGCGAAGCTAG
>JBCBKN010000209.1:0-8173 GCA_038521775.1 Pseudomonadota bacterium
CCCGCGGCGGGTGGTGTAGTAGGCCTCAAGCCAGTTCAAAAGCGCAAAGAAGGCCGCGGGCTCGGTCTCGCCCAGGGCCTGGGCAAAGCGCGGCGGTTGTGCATCGAAGGTCTCGATCAGGCAGGCGGTGTGAATGGCTGTGATCTCTGCCAGCCGCGGGAAGGCGGCCGCCTGGCGCACGGCTTCCGGGTCGCGGCGGCGAAACGTGCGGATCTGCATGCCCAGCCCGCCTTCGGTCTCCACCCGCAGCCTTGCACCGTCAGGCGTCACCATCACCCGGCTGCCGAACAGGGCGAAATGGGTCAGCATTGCCCGGTGCGCCAGATCCATATCGCGCCGGGTGTCGATGATCACGTCGTGATAGCGGATCCGCGTGGGAAAGAGGCTGCTGTCTTGGAGCGTGGCCGTGATCTCGGCCATGACCGGGCGATATCCCTGCGGCGCGAGATCGACATCGCCCAAAGGACCATAGCCCAGACCCTCGGCATCGATCGGGCGCAGGAGCGTCTGGGTCAGCGTAACGCTTCCCGGCTCGGCCCCGGGCGCAATCTCGATCACTTCAACCGCGGGCAACAGCACCCCGGCAAAGCTGCCCAGCACGTCATCGGCCACCCAGCTGCCCGAAAGCGCGTCGCGCTGGCCGACCGGTTCCGCCGTGGTCAGGGTCAGCGGATCGACCTGCAGCGCGGCGAGCTGTCCCGCGGTGCAGTCGAGCAGCACGCCGTCGGGAACCTGGCGGCCGAACAGGCTTGGCGCCTGCGCGTCGGCCACAAGCGCGCGGCCGAGACTGTCCAACACCGCCTCACAGCGCGGCCCGGCCAGGGCCGGACCGCTCAGCACCAACAGCAGCGCCGCAAGGGCGCTGCCAAGGAGCGGCCGCCGCATCACTCGGCAGCCTTGGGCGCGGCCTCCTGCAGGCGTTGCCACATTGAAAGCGGCGTCATCGGCATGTCGACCCGCGTGACGCCCAGATCCCACACCGCATCAAGCGCTGCATTGGTCACGGCGGCCAGTGCGCCGACGGTGCCCGCCTCGCCGCAACCCTTCATGCCGATATCATTGGCGGTGGAGGGCACAAGCTCGGCATGGAACGGCATCATCGGCACGTCATCGGCCCGCGGCATGGCATAATCCATGAAGCTTGCCGACAAAAGCTGACCATCCTCGTCATAGACCACATGCTCGGTGATTGCCTGGCCGATGCCCTGGGCAACGCCGCCATGCACCTGCCCCTCGGCCAGCATCGGGTTCACCAACAGGCCGAAATCATCGACCACGGTGTATTTGACGCATTTGGTGACGCCTGTGTCGAGTTCGACCTCGACCTCGGCGATGTGGCAGCCATTGGGAAAGGAGCGTCCGGGCACGGTGTTCTCATGCTCGGTGGTCAGAAGGTCGCCCTGGCCTGCGGCGCGCGCCTTGACCGACAGCTCCATCAGCGTGACGGATTTGTCGGTGCCCTCGACCCGGTAGCTGCCGGCCTCAAAGACGATGTCGGCGGCCGAGACCTCCAGCTCCTCCTCGGCAAGCGGCTTGAACTTCTCCACCACGATGTCGGCTGTGGCATTGATCGAGGAGCCCTGCATGGTGACCGAGCGCGAGCCGCCGGTGCCGCCGCCCTTGGGGATCAGATCGCTGTCGCCCTGCACAAAGCGGATCTTTTCAAAGGGAATGCCGGCGCGCTCATGCAGGAACTGGGCAAAGACCGTCTCATGCCCCTGCCCGTTCGACTGGGTGCCGACATAAAGCTCCACCATCCCGTCTTCGGCAAAGATGATCTTGGTGGTTTCGTTCTGATCGCCAAGGATCGATTCGATGTAATAGCACAGGCCCAGACCCAGCGCCTTGCCCTGCGCGGCAGCCGCGGTTTTGCGCGCGGCAAACCCCGCGACATCGGCCTTGTCGAGCCCCGCATCCAGCACCCGGTTGAAATCGCCAACATCATAGGTCTCGCCGGCCACGGTCTTGTAGGGAAACGCGTCGCGCGGGATGAAGTTCTTGCGCCGCAATTCGACCCCATCGACCCCCAGCACCCGCGCCGAATGGTCGATCAGCCGCTCCAGCGCATAGATCGATTCCGGCCGGCCCGCCCCGCGATAGGCATCGATGGGCGTGGTGTTGGTGAAGACCCCCGTCACCTGCATCCAGGCCACCGGCACGTCATAAACCCCGGTCAGCACGCGGCTTGCCGCCCCGGTGGGGATGAATTGCGCAAAGGAGGAGCAATAGGCGCCCATATTGGCCACGCAGCTCATGCGCAGCGCGGTCATCTTGTGGTCGGCATCATAGGCCGCTTCCATCTTGGTGACATGGTCGCGCCCGCCCACATCCGACAGGATCGCCTCGCCCCGCTCGGACATCCAGCGCACCGGGCGGTCAATGGCGCGGGCGGCATAGGCGGCAACGAAATATTCGGGATAGGTGAAGCCCTTCATCCCGAACCCGCCGCCGACATCCGGGTTGGTCACATGCACCTGTGCGGGGTCGATGCCGAAGGTCGTTGCCAGCTCGCCCTTGGCGCCCCAGACCCCCTGCCCGGAAAAGGCAAAATGCAGCCGGCCATCCTGCCAGACCGCATGGCAGCCGCGCGGCTCCATCGAGGTTGCGATGACCCGATTGTCGATGAGGTCGAACTCGACCGTATGGGCAGCCGCGTCGAACGCGGCCTGCGTGGCCGCCTCATCGCCCATCCCCCAGTCAAACACCACATTGTCGGGCGCCTCGGAATGGATCAGCGGACCGCCGGCGGCGGTTGCGACATGCACCGGCAGATCCTCGGTCTCAACCTCGATCAGCTCGGCCGCATCCTTGGCCGCCAGCGCGGTTTCCGCCACAATTGCCGCAATCGGCTCCCCGACATAGCGCACCCGGCCCGAGGCGAGCAGCGGATAGGTCGGCTGGGCGCCATCGCTGCCGTCGCGATTCTTCACCGCCGCAAAGCTTTTTGAGTTCTCGATGCCGTCAAGATCGGCCGCGGTCAGCACGGCCAGCACCCCCGGGGCGGCGCGCGCAGCGCTTGCATCCAGCGACGTGATGTCGCCATGCGCGGTTTGCGACCGCAAGATGTAGAGGTGGGCTGCCCCATCAAGACCTATATCGTCGATGTAGCGGCCCCTCCCCATCAGGAACCGCGTGTCTTCGACCCGGCGAACCGGCTGGCTGAGACCGAATTTCAACATTCTTGGTGCCTCTTGCTGTCTGTTCGATATCCAGCCTAGCGTTTGTGTCGCCGACGTCCATGAGGCATCGCGCCCAAGCGCATTTCCCGCGCTTTCAGGACGTACCCGCAACACGCGAGTTTGGTCGCATGCAGCGCTTTTGGCTTGCATTGCGTCCCCAAATGTGGCGCAATTGGGGCAAGAACGAGGCAGAAAGGACCAAAAAATGATACGGGCGCTGCGCTACTCTCTCCTCCTTCTGGCCTTTCTGTCGCTGGGCGCGTCGCTGGTGTGGATCGAGCGGCAAGAAACCACCCAGGATGTCGCGCGCACCGAGGCGCTGCTTGCCATTCGCGCCGGGCTGATCTGCACGGTGGAGCGGGTCGGCATGCTGCCCGGGGGCGAGGCCGGCACCCGGCTTCCCAAACTTTGCCGCGCGCTTGCCGGGCTGGAGCGGCTTGCGCAAACCCAGGTCCTGCGCGGCATCGTCTATCGCCGCCTGTCGGAAAACCGCTACCGGCTGTGCATCGCGCTCAACCAGCCGGTGACCCAGCTTCCCGGGCTTAGCATCCCGCTCGACCACAAGGGCTGTGTGGAAGAGGTGATCGACCCCGAAGCCGCCGAAGACGCAAACCCGCGGGGCTGGCGCCGGGCGCGCAAAGCCTGAGCCCTGCCCTGCCCCGGGCGGCCAGGGTCAGGCCAAAACGGCCGCTGTCACGCCTCGCCGCCGGGGTCCTGCGCGGACCCAACCGCAAGGGCTAGCGCGTCGCGTAAAATGGACCGGTCGCCGATCTGATTGGCCAGGATCAGCACCAGCCGCGCATTAAGACCGTGGCTCTCCGCCTCGCTCAGCCCGTCATGGACACCAAGCAATTCGGCATAAAACCCGTCGGGATCGGAGATATTGGGGGTGGTGATCAGCGCCATGTCAGCCCCCCAGCGCCGCGCTGAGCGCGGCTGCAACCGCCTGGGCATCGAAGTGCTGCCAGCGCGCGGCGACATGCTGGTCGGGCCGCATCAGATAGACCGCCGCCGGCGCATCGCCCAGATAACGCTCGGCCAGAAGCGGCCAGCCTTCGGTTGAAAGAGGCAGAGGCGTCGCCTCCACCTCGCCAACCCTCACCGCCTCGACCGCCATGTTCAGCGCCAGGATCTGGAACCCACCGCCAAGCTGGTCGAGCAACCAGCCCAGTTCGGTCGGCGCATCGCTGGCCGAGGCGCCGGGGCGGCTGCGCCTGGGCAGGGCGCGGTCATCGGGCCCATTGAGCGGCGAGCCATCATAGACCGCGGGCACCGACAGCCGCCCCGAATTCACCAGCGGCCGGGCAAAGGCGGCATTTTCGGCCAGATCCAGCACCGAGTCGCGAAAGAGCCGGCTGATCGGCGTTTTCGGGGTCAGAAAATCGGTGGCGCGGGAGGAGTTGAGGATATTCTCCTCGGCGGCATGCTTGCGCTCATCATGATAGCTGTCGAGCAGCGCCTCATCGGCCGCACCGCTCAGCACCGCTTCAAGCTTCCAGCCCAGATTGTCGATATCCTGCATGCCGCCATTGGCCCCCCGCGCGCCAAAGGGCGAGACCTGATGGGCGGCATCGCCGGCAAAGATCACCCGGCCATGGCGATAGCGCTCCATCGAGCAGCACTGGAAGGTGTAGACCGAGACCCAGTCGAGCTCGAACGCGACATCGGGCCCCAGCATGGCCTGAACGCGCGGAATGACATTCTCGGGCTTTACAACCTCTTGCCGGTCGATGTTCCAACCAAGCTGGAAGTCGATCCGCCAAATGTCGTCGGGCTGCTTGTGCAACAGCACCGATTGGTCGCGGTTGAAGGGCGGGTCGAACCAGAACCAGCGCTCGGTCGGGAAATCGGCCTTCATCTTCACATCGGCGATGAGGAAATTGTCCTCAAAGACACGCCCGTCAAAGCCCAGCCCCATCATGTCGCGCAGTGGCGAGCGGGCGCCGTCACAGGCCACCAGCCAGTCGGCCTCGGCCCGGTAGGGCCCGTCCGGGGTGTCGATGGTCATGCCAATATGGTCGCCGGCCACGTCGATGGCGGTCACCGCGTTGCGGCCGCGGATCTCGATGGGCGCTCCGGCGGCCTGGGCAGCCCGGATCCGCTCGACGATGTAGCGCTCAAACCAGGGCTGCTGGAGATTGATGAAAGCGGGGCGGCGATGCCCCTCCTCCGGCAGCAGGTTGAAATTGAAGATTTCGCGCGCGTCGCGGAACACCCGGCCGAGATTCCACACAATCCCCTTATCGACCATCGGATCGCCACAGCCCAGACGGTCGGCGATTTCCAGCGTGCGCTTGGCAAAGCAGATCGCCCGGCTGCCTGTGCCCACGCCGTCATGATCGTCGAGCAGCAGCACCCGTTGGCCCTTCAGCCCCAGATCGAGGGCCAGGGCCATGCCGATCGGCCCGCCCCCGACGATGACGACAGGGTGACGCACCGGCGCCTCGGCCGCCTGATCGGGCGAATGCTGATAGGGGTAGAGCTGAAACTGGGTCTTGTAGCGTTGGTGCATCAGCAGACGCCTCCTCTCGGCATTAGGTGTCGGGCAGCTCACCACGGCCGACAGTTTCGTTCTCGAGCGTGGCCGTCTCATCCTTGGTTTCGATCGGATCAGACGCCACCGCCTCACTGTCTTCGTCCAGCCGGTGCTTGGTTTTGCTCGGCAGGGACACGCCATTGGCAAAGAAACCGGCTGCGACAAGGGTCGGTACGACCCAAACCATCTTCTCGGTGGTGTAGGCCGCAAAGTAGCTTGGAACCAACACGATTGCAGACTTCACACTTGTTTCATGCCAGTTGATCCGCATTGTTCAATTTCCTCAATGCTATGGTCGCCAGATCTATGTCTCCAATAAGTCATGGCTGACGGCACACGTCCATAGTTGAGGAAAAAATCGTCAAGCTGCGGCGGGTCGATGCCGGCATGCTGAAGCTGCACATGGGCCTGGCCGCGATGATGGATCTGATGCTGGAAGAGATGCAGCAGCAGCCAGTCCACCCGCTCGGCAACCGGTCCATCGGCCCGGTCGGTGTCGCGCCGCTCGCTCAGCGCGGCCGGGGTCAGAGCCGCGCAAAAGGCAACCAGCGCGCCATCGGCCGCGGCCTGGGCGGCGCCGAGCCGGGCAGGCGCGTCGATATCCGCGCGCGCGAACAGCCCGCGGCCGCGACCGCCCCGCGTCAACGCATCGAGGTAGAAAAGATCGACCAGGTGGATGTGGTTGAGCGTCTGGGAGAGCGACGGAAAAAAGCCGGGGCGCCAGGCGGCAAAACCTGGCTCCGTCATCCCGTCCAGGGCTGCAAAAAGCGTGGCATTGGCCCAGGCATTGTTCTGTGCCTGTTTGAGGAAGTGCTCCGGGCCCTGCGCGGCACCAGGGGCGCTGTGCTCTGCGCGGTTCTCAATCGCCACCGCCGCCTCCATCGCCGCCGCCATCACCGCCATCCGAGCCGCCGCCATCGACATTGCCGGCCAGAATGATGGCCTGGTCGTCGCAAACGCCTTCGCTGCCCGCAAGGGCGGCGTTGCGCTTGAGCGCGTCGTCGATCTCGGCCCGCAGCCCGGTGTAATCGCCCGCCAGCCCGGCGGCGGCGAATTCGGCCTGCGTGCAGTAAAGCGCCAGCGCCCAGATCAGCACCTCGGGCGGCAGCCGTTGGGATTTGGCCGCCACGCGCACCTGATCGGCGGTGTAGCTGTCCGACGCCCCATAGGCTTTGCGCAGATGATAGCGCAGCCGGACCGCGCGGCGGATCCGCATCCGCGTCCGCATCCGATCAAACCAGCCTGCCATCAGCCCGCGCGTCCCCCGCCCCCGCCACCATCGCCGCCGCCACCGCCTCCCGCACTGCCGCCGCCCGCTTCGCCGCCGGCGCCGCCCGCGCCGCCGCCAAAGCCTGGCCCGCCCACACCGGCCAGCGCGCCAACGCCATAGGGCGCGCCGCCCTCGATGCTGCCGCCGACCCGCAAGGCCTGGGCGTCGCTCACACCTTCGCTGAGCGCAAAGGCCGTTCCGCCAGGAAACAGAGTGTCGGGCAGCGCGCGGAGCGTGTCATAATCGCCATCGCCGCCGGCCTGCCTATGCTCCTCCCGCGTGCAGTAAAGCGCATAGGCCAGGGCGCGGTCTTCGCGGGTCAACCGCGCACGCACCGACATGGGCCGGATTTGGCGCACCGTGTAGCTGTCGGCCGGACCGAACTCTTCGCGCAACAGCTGGCGCAGGCGCAGCACCCGCCGCACCTGCCGTTTCTTGCGCCAGCCTTCGATGCTGCCGATCATGCCTCAGCCCTGCAATGCTGCCCACATCGCCTTGTCCCGCGCCGCGGTCCAGATGCGCGGCGTGTCGATGTCGAGCGCCTCGTCATAGGCACGCGCGACATTGAAGGGCAGGCAATGCTCATAGATCGCATATTCGGCGAATTTCGGGTCGCAGGCGGCGCGGGCCGCGTCCCAGGCCTCCTTGAGCGAGCCGCCGCGCAGCGCGACCCGCGCCACGGGCCGGTAGGTCGAGCGCACGAAATCGGCCGTGCTGTCGAGCGCGGCATTGACCATATCGGCGCCGACCAGCGCATCGCCACGCCCCGGTGCGATGCCATCAAGGTCGAACCGGCCGATCCGCCCCAGCGTGCCGGGCCAATCGTGGAAATGCCCGTCGCCGCAATAGCAGGCCGAGCGATACTCCACGATGTCGCCGGTGAACATCACATTGGCATCGGGCACATAGATCACGATGTCACCGGCTGTGTGCGCCCGGCCCAGAAACATCAGATCGATGCGGCGCTTGCCCAGATAAAGGCTCATCCGGTCGGTGAAGGTGGTGGTGGGCCAGGTGAGGCCGGGGATCTCCTCATGCCCCTGAAAAAGCCGCGGGAAGCGGTCGAATTCGCTGTCCCAATCCTCCTGCCCGCGCTCGGCGACCATCGAGCGGGCCTTTTCGGACATGATGATCTCGCGCGCGCCATAGGCCGAGGCGCCCAGCACCCGCACCGCGTGGTAATGGGTC
>JBCBKN010000210.1:0-8139 GCA_038521775.1 Pseudomonadota bacterium
ATCGCGGCCCCGCGGGCAACGCCCTCCAGGCCGGCCTGAACACGCGTCAGCATCTTTCTCTCCCCGGTATTTGTGTCGCCCGCGTCTGTGCGCGGTGGCGTGGGCAGGGCCCGGACCGCGGTTGTGCCGCGGCCCGGCGGGTCTCAGAGCCCCTCGGTCGGGGCAGTGATGCCGATCAGCTTGCCGATGGTGTCGTTCCACTCTTGCGCGCATTCGGCGCCGCAGCGTTCGGCCCAGCGGGGCACCACCGTCTCGGCGGCGATCTGCTTGAGCAGCGCCTGATCCTCGGCATCGGGCTCAATCGGTGTCATATTGCCCGGGTCGCCCTTGTCGCAGGGGCCCTGCGCGTTGCAATCCATGCCGGCCTGATCGAGCGTGTGCTGAAACGCCCAGACCTCATCCTCGAACTTCTTGGCCTCGGCGAGGATCAGCGCCTGCGTGGCCTCGTTCATGCTCTCCCAGGTGTCGAGATTGATCGCGGTGAACGTGGCTGCAAAGCCCAGCCGCACGCGGATATTATGGGTCACCACCTGCCACCATTTCCCGTTATAGGCGGGCATGGTGCCGGTGACGCCGCAATCGGCCACACCCTTTTCCAGCGCCGGGACCACCTCTGCCAGCGCCAGCGTGATCGAGGAGGCGCCAAGCCCTTCCACAAAATCGCCCTGGGTGCGCGAATAAGTGCGGATCTTCATGCCGGCCAGATCGGCAAGCTTGAAATCCGTGATGCCGCGATCGCCCAGATTGCACCAGATCTGCTGGGTCGGAAACGGGTAGATGTTCACGATCTGGGCGTTGTACTTCTCGCGCACCTCGCGCTCGATGATCGGGCGGTAGGCATCGACCGCCTGGCGGTAGGTCGCCCAATCCTGGATGATGCCCGAAAGGTCGATCCCTTCCAGGGCCGGGCTGGCCTGGCTGGAATAGCTGGTCAGCGCATGCACCACGTCATAGGCGCCCTTGCGCACCCCGGCCATCACCTCATAGCCCTTCAGGCCCAGCTCGGTGTAAGGTTTGGCATTGGCCGTTATCTTGCCGTCCGAGGCTTCGGGGATCACCTCGGTCCAGAACCGCTCCTCGAACTGCTTCCAGTTCTCCAGAAACCCCCAGGTGCCAACCACCTCAAGCCGGATCTCCTGGATCTCATGCCCGTCGGCCGCGGCCGTGAGGGGCAGGGTGGTCAACCCCGCGCCGATGGCGATGGCGCGCAACATGCGTGCAGTTTGTGTCATCTTATCCTCCCTGTGGTTGTCGGATCTATGGCTAGAGAGGTTCTGGCGTGAGCAACATGTCCAGAATGCGTGCAACTGGAGAGCCAGAACCCGAAGCGCCTAAGGCTTGAAGGTTTGCCTTGTGTAGAATGGCCGGTCGGCCAGCCCGATCAGAACCTCGGATCCATCGAACATGTCGGCCAGTTCGGGGATGGTCACGGTGACCGACAGCTCCGAGGTTCGGTCGATGTTTTTGGGGATGCTCAGCACCACATCGGTAAGCTGGTCGTAGCGGTAGATGCGGGCGACGCTCGGGTCCTGGGGCGAGGACAGAAGGCTCTCGCCCGTCTTGCGGCCCGGCACGGCGGCGGTGAAGGCGACCGATATGTCGATCACGCCGCCGCCCTGCGCGATGCGCCAGCGATGCCGGCCCGAAAGCGGCTCGATGCCTGAACCGTCAAGCGACAGCGCATGGCTGACCGTTGCTTTCACCGCGGTCCTGTAGGGCCCGGCCCCGTCGCCCGGGCTGTAAACTCTTGCGATAAAAGTGGCTTTCTCGCCAGTGCCATCGTCAATTGCCGGCAGGATCAACGCCATCATCCGATAGGATCCGCCATTCTTGGGGTCGCCAACGGCATCCTGATGCAGCATCCTGTCGATGAACATCATCACCAGATTGGCGCCTTCGAAAGCACCCGCGGCGTAAGGCGCCGGCCGGTGCGTCTCGGGCAGCCAATCCTGCAAGGCGGTCTCGCTGACCTTGAACGCGGCCAGCATGCGGCTGTCTGCAATGGTCGAATCGAAGGTCTCGGCCTGCACCGATGCGGCCATCGCCACGCCCAGAACGGCCGGCGCTGCGCGCCGCATCATGGCTGCCCCGGCTTGCATCAAAACTCTCATCCTCGCCTCCCTGCTGTCACCGCATGTCGATGTCGCGGCCTGTGCCAAGCCGTCGCAAAATTTTTGGATTGACGGCAACGGCCAAAAAGACGAGCGATGGTGAGACCAGAATAACGGCGGGAGGTAGAATGGCGCGCAAATCCTCGGGCATTCTGTTGCCCGGACTGGAGCTTGATCCGGCCGGAGACGACCCGCTGGCCACCCAGCTTTACCAGGTGCTGCGGCTGCATGTGGCCGAAGGGACACTGGCCGCCGGGGTGCGCATGCCCTCCTCGCGCACGCTGTCGGCCGAGCTTGGCATCTCGCGTACCACGGTGGCCTGCGCCTATGACCAGCTCAAATCCGAGGGCTATCTGGTCTCTTCGGAGAAATCGGGCACTTTCGTCACCGACATGCTGCCCGAGAAACTCGCCTGGTCGGAGGCCCTTCACTATGAGCGGCCGGTGGACGGGCGTCAGCTCGATGCCGATCTGGCCTCGCGTTTCGACGAAAGCCTGCCCAAGCCGCGCGAGCGCACCAGCCGGGTGCTGCCGTTCAATCCCGGCATTCCGGCGGTTTTCGAGTTTCCCTCCAAAAGCTGGTCGCGGATCATGCGCCCGATCCTCAACCAGCTTGCACCAAGCGGAATTGCGCGCTGCCCGGCGGAGGGCGCGATCGAACTGCGCGAGCAGGTCGCGGGGTATCTGAGCAACAGCCGCGGTGTGTCCTGCACGCCCGAGCAGGTGCTGATCATTTCCGGCACGCGCCAGGCCCTGCTGCTGATCATGCTTGCTTTGGCCAATCCCGGCGATGCGGGATGGGTCGAGGATCCGGGCTATCCGGGCATGGAGCGGCTCTATGACCTCTTCAGGGTGCGCAGCGTCCCGGTGCCGGTTGACGGACAGGGCCTGGTGGTCGAGGCCGGGGTGACGGCCGCGCGCGCCGCCAAGTTTGCCTATGTCACCCCGGGGCGGCAGGCGCCCCTGGGCCACACCATGTCGATCCGCCGCCGCATCGAGCTGTTGAACTGGGCCTATGCCGCCCAGGCCTTTGTTTTGGAGGATGATTATGACGGGGAATACCGGTTTGGCGGCCATCCCGCCCCGTCGTTGCAAAGCCTCGATCCCGATGGTCGGGTGTTCTATTTCGGCACATTCTCAAAAACCGTCCTGCCCTCGCTGGGGATCGGCTATCTGGTGGTGCCCACACGCTATGTCGATATCTTCCGCAACCTCTTGGATGCGGTGACCCGGCCGCCCAGCCTTGCCACCCAGCTGACCATGGCCGCGTTTCTGGCCACCGGTCAGCATGAGGCGCATATCCGCAAGATGCGCACGCTGTACCAGTCGCGGCAGAACGCCCTGGACGCCGTGCTGACCGAGATGCTGGGCGATCTCATGCGCACCGAGATCCTGAATGCCGGGCTGCACCTGCTGGGCCATTTGCCCGAAGGCTATGACGATGTGCGGGTCGCGCATCGGGCCAAGGAGCTGGGGCTGTTGCCTCGGCCGCTGTCGGACTACACCCATGGGCGGCGGTTGCCGCCGGCCCTGCTGCTGGGCTTTTCCAACATGGCGCCCGAGGCGATGCCCCGGGCGGCGCGCGTGCTGCGCCGGGCCATCGAGGAGGCAGCGCCCTCGCCGCGTTAGGCCGCGCCGGTCTGGGTGCCGAACGGGTCGTCCTGGTCGAGATCGGTCACAAGCATATGGCCGGGCCGGTGGGTGATGCAGAGATCCGGCCGTGCCCGGTCAAGCGCGGCCTGGGGCGTCACCCCGCAGGCCCAGAAGACCGGCACCTCATCGGGACCGACTGCCAGCGCATCGCCCCAATCCGGGGCCGCAAGCGACCTGATCCCGATCTCGGCGGGGTCGCCGACATGCACCGGCGCGCCATGGGCCCAGGGAAACCGGCCCGAGACTTCCACCGCGCGATCGACAAGCGGCTTGGGAATGGGGCGCATGCTCACCACCATGGGCCCGCCAAACGGCCCCGCCGGCTGGGTCTCGATGCCGGTGCGAAACATCGGCACGGTGATGTCACGCTCGATATTGCGCACCGGAATGCCGGCCCGCACCAGCGCATGCTCGAAGGTAAACGAGCAGCCCAGCGCAAAGCTCACCAGATCGTCGCGCCACACTCCGTCAAGCCGGGCGGGGCTGGCGGTGAGCTGGCTTGCCTCATAGAGGTTGTAACCTGGCACATCGCTGCGGATGTCGATTTCGGCACCCAAAGCGGGCCAGTCGGTCTGACCCGGCGCGGTGCGGGCAATCAGCGGGCAGGGCTTTGGGTTGGCCGCGACAAAGGCCGCGAAATCATCGGCATAGCGCTCGGGCAGGATGACGAGATTGACCTGCAGGCGTCCAGCGGCAAGCCCCGCGGTGTGGCCGCGATAGCGCCCGGCGCGGATCTCGGCCCGCAGCTGGGCTGCGGTCAGGGCGCTCAGCGCCGACTGTGCTGTCATTGAAGGCTGCTGCGCATGCTGCTGCACGGTTTCCATCCTCGTGGGGGCCAAGGGATTACTGTCGTGCAGCGCCTGCGCGGCGTCAATCCCGCCGCGTCGACGGGCCGGTCAGCCGCCGGCTGCCGCCATTGCGCGCGCCGCGTCGAGATAGTGACGCGGGACGGAGAGGCCATTGGCGTGCGCCTGGGCGATGGCCTCGGCGCGGCGTTTGCCGGGAAGCCGCGTGCCGTCGAGCGATGCGATATGGTTCAGCAGAGGCTCGATGCGCGCGGCAAACCCCTCCCGCGGGCGCAACGCCATCAGGAACTGACCCGCCCCGCTGGGAGGGCCGTCGGCGGTGAAGAAGGAGGCGACCTCGCGGCTGGGATTTGCCCCGGCCAGGCTGGCCACGAGGATCTCGACCATCAGCGCCAGCGCGCTGCCCTTGGCCTCGCCGATGGGCACCATAGAGCCGGCCAAAGCGGCCTCGGGGTCGCTGGTGGGCGCGCCTGCGGCATCGAGCGCCCAGCCAAGCGGGATCTCGGCGCCGGATTTCTTGGCATGCATGACCTTGCCCCGCGCCACCCGCGACAGCGAGAGGTCGATGACCAAGGGCGGCGCGTCGCGCCGGGGGGCTGCAAAGGCGATGGGGTTGGTGCCGAACACCGGCTGATGCGACCCCCAGGGCGCGATGGCCGGCGGAGAATTGGCCATCATGATGCCGATCAGCCCGGCCTGGGCGATCTTTTCGACCTGGATTGAGAGCGCGCCGCAATGATGCGAGCGGGTGATCGAGACCATGGCGCAGCCCTGGGCCTCGGCCGCGCCGCAGAGCTGCGCGATGGCAAGCTCCAGCGCGGGATAGGCAAAGCCGTCGCCGGCATCGACATGCAGGGCGCCCGGCCCATCGGCATTGCAAACGGGGGTGGCACCCGCCCGGACCTTGCCCGATTTCACCTGGGCTGCGTAATCAGCGAGCCGCGAGAAGCCATGGCCCACCTGGCCCTCGGCCTCGGCCGCAACCAGCGCCCGGGCCACGGATGCGGCCGCAGGTGTCGGCGCGCCCGCCGCCTCCAGCGCCTGGGTGATCAAGGCGGTGGCCGCCTCGATCGTGAGCGTTTCGGTCTGCGGGTCCGGGGCGGCCATCAGGCGCTGCGGTAAAGCTTGGTCATCGAAAACTCGCGATGCCCCAGCGCCTCGGCGGCCGTGTTGCGCCCCGATGCCGTGCGGCAGATCATCTCGATAAGCGCATCGCCCGCCTCGTCGATGGTCATCTCGCGGCGCAGAATGCCCGAGACATCGACATCGACATGCTCGCCCATGGTTCGCACCGTGCGCGGATTGGCGGTGATCTTGATCACCGGCACGATCGGGTTGCCCACCACATTGCCCTGGCCGGTGGGGAAGGTGTGGATCACCGCGCCCCCCGCGGCCATCAGCGTGACGCATTCCGCCGCGGCTGAGGAGCTGTCCATAAAGTAAAGCCCCGCGCCCGCGCCCGGCGCCTCTGCCGGGTCGAGAATGTCGATGTAGTGCGAGGTCCGCCCGATCTTTTCCAGATTGCCCAGCGCCTTTTCCTCGATGGTGGTCAAACCGCCCTCGATATTGCCCTTGGTGGGCTGGCTGTCGGAAAGATCATCGGTCTGATGCGCGAAGATCACGTCATCCTGATAGGCCTTCCACATGGCATACCAGCGCGCGCCGACCTCTTCATTGATGGCGCGCTTCTGGCAGATATGCTCGGCGCCAGTGATTTCGGAGGTCTCGCCGAAAAACCCGGTGATCCCCTCGGGCAGAAGCTTGTCATACATATTGCCCACCGTGGGGCAGGAGCCCAGGCCCGTCGTCGTGTCGCTTTCGCCGCATTTGGTCGACACCCAAAGCTCGGAGATCGAGACCTCTTCGCGCTGATATTCGGTCGTGAGATGCACGAATTCCTTGGCCGCCCAGGAGGCCGAGCGGATCGTCTCGAAATCGCCCTTTTGCTCGATGGAGAACTCCGCCACCGGTTTGCCGGTCTCGCGGATGCCATCGGCGATGCGCTTGGTCCAGCCCGGCTCGATGCCGATCACCACCACCGCGGCGACATTGGGATTGGCGCCCGTGCCGATCATGGTGCGGAAATGCAGCTCCAGATCCTCGCCGAATTGCAGGCGGCCATAGGCATGCGGGATGGCCAGCGTGCCTTTGACATTGTTGGCCACCGCCTCGCAGGCCGCGTTGGAAATGTCATCCACCGGCAGGATCAGCACATGGTTGCGCACGCCCACCCGGCCGTTTTCACGCCGGAAGCCCTTGACCGTCAGGTTGGAGTATTTCGATGCCATCTGCGGTGCTCCTTACCAGCGCTTGGTCTTGCAATTATGGGTGTGGACATGCGCGCCCTTGGGAATATCGGCGATGATCTTGCCGATGTCTTCGCCATATTTGACCGCCGTATCGCCGTTCTTGAGGTCGGTGAGCGCGATCTTATGGCCGATGGGCACATCGGCGCCAGCCGTGAGGCGGAAGGTCGAATTGTCATGGGTGATGCAGCACAGCATGTCGGTGCCGGCGGTCAGCCCCTCAACGACGACAACGCCGACATTGTCTTTCTGCTCATGCACAAGAAGGTGGGGGATCTCAGCCAAGACGTCTCTCCTCAGGGTTTCAGGATGATCTTCGGGGCGTCCACGCGCCCGGCCAGAATGTCGTCGAATGCCCCGGCCCCGTCCGACAGGGCGCGGATTTCGGTCCAGTCGAGCGGGCCGAGGCGGCCGTCAAACAGGGCCTGAGCGGTGTCGCGAAAGTCCTGCGCGGTGTAGGTGTAGGTGCCGATGAAGGTGATCTCCTGCAGCGTCATGCGGCGGATGTCCAGCCCGCCCAGGTCCTCGCCCAGCCCGATATGCGCGATCACCCCGCCAGGCGCGACATGGGCCGAGGCGGTCGCCCGGGTGGCGGCATAGCCCACCGCATCGACGACCAGCGGAGCGGTTGTGTCGGCGGCAGCGACAGCGCGCAGGTCGACATGCGCCTCGAGAAAGGCGCGGCGGGCCGGGTTGGGCTCCACAATCGTCACCGGGTCGGAGGTCATGGCGCGCAAGGCAAGGGCCGCGGCCACCCCGATGGCCCCGCCGCCCAGGATCAGCGCGCGGCGCTCATCGCCGGGATGAAGGGCGGCAAGCCCCAGGCGCACCGCATGCCAGCTCACCGCCAGGGGTTCGGCCAGGGCGGCCTTCTGCAGGGGCACATGATCGGGGACGGTGATGAGATTGTCCTCAGGCATCGCGACATATTGCGCACAGGCGCCCTCGCGCGGCGGCATTGAGATGATCTGGCGGTTCACGCAGAGGTTCTCGCGCCCGGTGCGGCTATAGTGGCACTGCCCACAGGTGACCAGGGGGTTGATCGTGACCCGTTCGCCATCGCGCGGGCCGCCCGCGATCACCCCGGCCGCCTCATGGCCCAGAATCAGCGGTGCTGGGCGGCGATCATCATGGCCCAGATAGGCATGCATGTCCGACCCGCAGATCCCCACCGCGTCAATGCGGATCAGATGCTCGCCGGGTCTAGCCACCGGATCGGGCGCATCGCGATGCTGCATAGCCTTGGGGCCGGTATAGACGAGCG
>JBCBKN010000211.1:0-8136 GCA_038521775.1 Pseudomonadota bacterium
AGATCGACAGGCGCCATCTGCGCACCCGGCCGGCCCTCCAGCGGGCTTGCCCCCTTCAGCACCTTGGCCTGCAGGGCTTCGGGAAACCCGCCGGGCGGGCGGCCCGGTGCGCAGCTGGCGCTCGTGGATCTGGAGGCCGAGCGCGACCGTGTGTCCGACGCGCTCGACCGGATCGAAATCGATGACGAGGATCTCAACGCCTATCTGATGTATCCCAAGGTCTTCACCGACTATGCCCGGCGGCATATCGAATATGGCCCGGTGCGCGCGCTGCCGACCCGCGCCTTTTTTTACGGGATGGATCCGGGTGAGGAGGTCGAGGCCGAGATCGACCCGGGCAAGACGCTGGTAATCCGGCTGCAGGCGATCGGCGAGACCGATGAGGAAGGCGATGTGCGCGTCTTCTTTGAGCTCAATGGCCAGCCCCGTGTCGTGCGGGTGCCGGACCGGCGGGTGAAGGCGACCCGCCAGCAGCGCCCCAAGGCCGAGGAGGGGAACCCGGCGCATCTGGCCGCACCGATGCCGGGCATTGTTGCCAGTGTCGCGGTTTCGGTGGGGCAAGCGGTGGCGGCGGGCGATCTGGTGCTGACCATCGAGGCGATGAAGATGGAAACCGCGCTTCACGCCGACCGGGCGGGTGTTGTGACGGCGGTGCATGCGCCGGCGGGCGCGCAGGTCGATGCCAAGGATCTGCTGGTCGAGTTCGAGCCCTGATCTGAGCGTCGGCGCGGGTGGCTGTGTTGGGACGCCTCCGGCGGGAGTATTTTGACCAAGAAGAATTGGCCCAGGCAGCGCCCAAGTGATCGGCGCCCAGGTGATCGGCGCCCAGGTGATCGGCGCCCAGGTGATCGGCGCTGGGTCGGGCCGGGCGCGGTTGGTCGGATCGCGGATGGGCCGCACTCAGGTCGAGCGGCAATCAGGCCGTGCGGCGGGTAAAGGCCGCGGCCAGCCCGGCAGCGACCAGCAAGGCCCCGCCGGTGCGGGCAACCGCATCGATCAGGCGCGGCCGGCGCAGGGCGCGGCGCATGCGGTCGGCGGCCCAGACATAGGCCGCCGCGTTCAGAGCGCCGAGGCCCGTGAAGACCAGCACGAATGTGGCCGCCTGCGGGGCGAAGGGCCGGCCCGGGTCGATGAATTGCGGCACAAAGGCGAGGAAGAACAGGATGCCCTTTGGGTTTGTGGCCGTCACAAGGAACGCATCGCGAAACACCCGCCGGCCGGGCGATGGGGGGGCTGCACCCATTTCCGCGCCCTCGCTGCGCCGCCCAAACAACAGACGCAGGCCCAGCCAGACGAGCCAGGCCGCACCGATGAGTTTGGCGATCGTGAAGGCCGTGGCCGAGGCTGCGAGCAGCGCGCCAAGCCCCGAGACCGACAGGGCCGTCGCGACCAGATCGCCCAGCGCCACGCCGGCCACGCTCGCCGTGCCGACTTTGCGGCCATGGGCCATGGCCTGGCTCATCACCATGAGCACGGTCGGGCCCGGCACGATGAGCAGCAGGATCGAGGTGGCGGCAAAGGCAAGCAGGGTTGTGGGTTCGACCGGCATGATACGTCTCCCTCTCCGCTGGCCCTTAGAGCGTTTGCGCCGCACCGGTCAAGCCGGCGCGGGTCAAGCGGGCGCAACCCCGGAAGGTCGCTTCAGTCTGGCGGGCAAATCGATTAAGGCTCGGTGATGGATGCGGTTGAGCGGTTGATCCTTGCCGGCCAGGCCGGGCTGTTTGCCTGGCCCGCAGGCCCTGTGCTGTTGGTGGGCGCCCGGCCGGGCCCGGCCCTGTCGCAGCTCGATGCGCCCTTGCTGACCTGCGTGCAGCCCGGCAAAGGCCCGCATGATGCGCTCCTCCGCGCGGGCTATGCCTGCCGCCCGGATCTGCCGGAGCCCTCGCCGGAGGGGTTTGCCGCGGCGCTTTTGCTCGCCACACGGGCGCGGGTTGAAACGCTGGGCCGCGTGGCCGCGCTGACCCGGCTCACCCGCCCCGGCGGTCTCGTTGCAGTCTCGGGCGCCAAGACCGACGGGATCGACACGCTTGCCGGCACGCTGCGCGATCTGCTTGGGGCCGAGCGCTATGCCAAGGGTCACGGCAAGGTTGTGGCGTTCACCCGCCCCGACACCCTGTCCGAGGATATGGCCAGCCGTCTCGCGTCCTTCGAGGCCGCCGCGCGCCCGGCCCCGAACGCCCAGGGCTATGTAACGGCACCGGGCATGTTCAGCCCGGCCCAAGCCGATCCCGGCTCGCAGCTTTTGGCCCAAACCCTGGCAGGGCGGCTTTCGGGCAAGGTGGCCGAGCTTGGCGCGGGCTATGGCTGGCTTGCCGCACAGCTTCTTCAGACCAATCCGGACATGACGGAGCTGGGCCTTTTTGAGGCCGACCATGCGAGCCTTGCGGCCGCGCGCGCGAATGTCACCGACCCCCGCGCGGCGTTTCACTGGGCCGATGCGACCGCCCTGCCCGCGCCTCAGACGCGCGTCGATCATGTCGTGAGCAACCCGCCCTTTCACGACGGGCGCGCGGCCGACCCGACGCTGGGCCAGGCCTTCATTGCCGCGGCTGCACGCCTCCTCACGCCCAAAGGGCGGCTGACCCTGGTGGCAAATCGCCAGCTTCCCTATGAGGCCGCGCTTGCCGCGCAGTTCATCGAGGTCGAGCCGCCGATGGTCTCGGGCGGTTACAAGATCCTCGCGGCGGCCCGCCCGCGCCGAAAGCCGCGATGAGCGGGCGCATCTGCCCTCAGCGCGTTGTCAGCCGGTGAGGGCGCGGGCCTTCTCGCGCAGTGCGAATTTCTGGATCTTGCCGGTCGAGGTCTTGGGAAGCTCGCCGAAAACCACTGAGCGCGGGCATTTGAAATGCGCCAGCCGGTCCCGTGCGAAACCGATCAAGGCTTCGGCCTCGACCGCGGCCCCTGGTTTGAGCTCGACAAAGGCGCAGGGCGTCTCGCCCCATTTATCGTCCGGCTTGGCCACAACCGCACAAAAGGCAACCGCCGGATGCGCATAAAGCGTGTCCTCAACCTCGATCGAGGAGATGTTCTCGCCCCCCGAAATGATGATGTCCTTTGAGCGGTCCTTGAGCTGGATGTAGCCATCCGAATGCCGCACGGCCAGATCGCCCGACCAGAACCAGCCATCCTTCAGCGCCGCGTCGGTCGCCGTGGGATTGCGGAAATAGCCCTTCATGACGACATTGCCGCGAAAGGTGACCTCGCCCAGCGTTTCGCCATCCGCCGGCACCGGCGCGCCGGTCTCGGGATCGCGCACATCCAGCGCCTCCAAGGCGACATAGCGCACCCCCTGCCGGGCCTTCATCCGCGCCTGATCATCGGGCGCGAGCGCGTCCCACTCCGCATGCCAGTCATTGATCACCGCGGGGCCGTACACTTCGGTCAGCCCATAGAGATGGGTGACGTGAAAGCCCGCCTGCGCCATGGCGGCCAGCACCGCCTCGGGCGGCGGAGCCGCGGCGGTCAGAAACTCCACGGTATGTGCCATCTCGCGCCGCTCCTCGGCGCTGGCATTCAGAAGCGTCGACATCACGATCGGGGCGCCGCACATATGGGTCACGCCATACTCGGCAATCGCCTGAAACATCGCCCCCGCGCGCACCTGGCGCAGGCAGACATGCGTGCCGGCGACCGCCGACAGGGTCCAGGGAAAGCACCAGCCATTGCAGTGAAACATCGGCAGGGTCCAAAGATAGACCGGATGCCGCCCCATCTGGGCATGCAGCGCGTTCGACTGGGCAAGCAGCATCGCGCCGCGATGATGGTAGACGACGCCCTTGGGATCGCCGGTCGTGCCGGAGGTGTAGTTGAGCGCGATGGCGTCCCATTCATCCTGGGGCATCTGCCAGGCAAAATCGGCGCGCCCGCTGCCGATGAACGCCTCATAACCGACCCCGCCCAGACCGCTGCCCGAAGGGTCGGCGGGGGCGTCGATTGTGGGATCGGCGTACTCGACAATGATCGGGTGCGACTTGACGCCAGACAGCGCCGCGCGGGCCAGCGGGGCCAGCTCGCTGTCCACGATCAGAAGCTTCGCCTCGCCATGATCGAGGATGAAGCGCACCCCGTCGGCATCGAGCCTTGTGTTGATCGCGTTGAGCACCGCGCCGGTCATTGGCACGCCGTAATGCGCCTCCAGCATCGGCGGGGTGTTGAACAGAAGGCAGGCCACCGTGTCGCCGCGTTCGATCCCGGCCGCAGCCAGCGCATGCGCAAGGCACCGCGCACGGTCGTAAAGCGCGCGATAGCTGTGGCGCACCGCCCGCTCGGCCGTGCCATGCACCACCGCGACATGGTCGGGAAACACCGTCGCCGCGCGCTCCAACAGGGTGAGCGGCGTGAGCGGCTGAAAGTTGGCCGGCCGGCGCGGCAGCTCCTCATTGTAGGATCTCAGGGTCATCTCTGGCGCTCCTCCACCATTTGGCTTCAGTTTTGTGGCAGGCCGCTGCCGGGGCAAGCGCAACTTTGGCATGGATCGCTGCGGTGCACAGGCTAGTCTGTCCCGGCTCGTGCGGATCTGCGCGCGCGCAAGGGGAGAAGGCGAGATGATGGAGGGCAGGACCGCCATCGTAACCGGGGCCGCCACGGGTGTGGGGCTGGCGATCACGCGGCACCTCGCCGAGCTGGGCCTGCGGCTTGTGCTGTCGGACACCGCGACCGAGCGGCTGGAGCAGGAGGGCGAAGACCTGCGCGATTCCGGCGTCGAGGCCGTGACCTTTGCCTGCGATCTGCGCGAGCGGCTGTCGGTCAACAACCTGCTGGCCCTGGCGATCGACAGCTACGACCATGTCGATGTGCTGGTCAACGCCTCGCGCGAGCTCATTGCCGGCGACCCGCTTGAAAGTGCGGCCGCCGATCTCGAAGCGCTGTTCTTTCAGAATGTAAAGGCCCCAATGGCCCTCAGCCAGGCCGTGGCCCGGCGCATGATCGCCCAGGCCGAAGCGCGCAGCACCGTGCCCCAAGGCGGGCATGGCGCGATCGTCAACATCTCCTCGATTGCCTCGCGCCGCACCCTGCCCGAGCTGATGGCCTATTCGATCACCTCGGCGGCGGTCGACCAGATGACCCGCTCGCTCGCCGTTGCACTGGCGCCCAACGCCATTCGGGTCAATGCCGTGGCCCTGGGCGGGGTGATGACCTCCAGCCTGCGCTCGGCCTTTAAGGATCAGGACGGGGCGCGGCGCCAGATGATCGATGCCACACCGCTTGGACGGATCGGAGAGGCCACCGAGGCGGCCGAGGCTGTGGCCTTCCTCGCCTCGCCGGCGGCCAGTTTCGTCACCGGCCAGATCCTTGCCGTCGATGGCGGCCGCACCCTGCTCGACCCGCTGGAGACCCCGGCGCATTGAGCCGGCGCTCCCTTGGCCCCCTGGGCCCGCGCGCCGGGCGGCCGCGTCGCATGGACGGGCCGGGCGCGGGCGGCTAGACCGGTTCGCATGGAGCGGCAGGACGTCATCATCGCCGGCGGCGGCATCATCGGCACCCTGTTGGGGCTGGCCCTCGCCCGGTCGGGCCTGACGGCGACCGTCTGCGATGCCTTGCCCGAGGAGGCAAGACGGGCAGATGATTTCGACGGGCGTGCCTATGCGGTTGCGGCTGCCGGTCGGCGCATGCTTGATGCGCTGGGCCTGTGGCCGGCCCTGGCCGCGGACGCGCAACCGATGAGCAGGATCGAGATTGCCGATCCCGGTTCGGGCGACCGGATGGCCGGCGCGGCCGCATTGCCCACTCTGCTGCAGTTTGACCACCGGCAGACCGATGGCGGCCCCTTTGCCCATATGATCGAGGACCGGCATCTGCGCCGGGCGGTGCAGGATGCCGCAGCCACCACGCCGGGCCTGAGCCTGCGCGCCCCGATCAGCGTGGCCGGGCACCAGGCCGGGCCGGGCGGCGTGACCGTTCATCTCGACGATGGCACCGCGCTGGCCGGGGGCGTGCTTGCCGCCTGCGATGGTCGGGCCAGTGCCACGGCCCGGCATGCGGGGCTCACCTCGCTGGGCTGGGATTACGGGCAGAACGGGCTTGTCTGTGCCTTGGAGACCGCGCATCCGCATCACGGCGTGGCGCGGGAGATCTTTCTGCCCGCGGGCCCGTTTGCCGTGCTGCCGCTGACCGGCAATCGCGTGAGCCTGGTCTGGACCGAGAGCCGGGCCCGGGCCCGGGCGATCGATGCCCTGGACGATGACGCCTATCTGGCCGAGCTGTCACGGCGCATGGGGACCGCGCTCGGCCCCGCACGGCTGATCGGCAAGCGCTACACCTACCCGCTGGCCCTGGCGCTGGCGCAACGCTGGGTCGCGCCGCGGATCGCGCTGGTCGGCGACAGCGCCCATGCCATTCACCCGCTGGCCGGCCAGGGGCTCAATCTGGGCCTTGCCGATGTCGCGGCCCTGACCGAGGTGCTGGTCACCGCGCGTCGGCGGGGCGAGGACCCGGGCGCTCTGGATGTTCTCTCACGCTACCAAGTCTGGCGGCGCTTCGATGCCGCCGCAATGGCGCTGACCTGCGATGCGTTCAACCGGCTTTTTTCCAATGATGCGCCGGTGCTGCGGGGCCTGCGGGGGCTTGGGCTCTCGCTGGTCAACCGCCTGCCGGCGGCGCGCCGGGCCTTTATGGCGGCAGCGTCGGGCGAGGCCGGGTCCGCGCCGCGGCTTATGCAGGGCCAGCCCCTCTGACGCGGCCGGGCCTGCGGCCTGCTGATAGACCGCGCGGGGCAGCGCCGTCTTCATGCGCCCAGGCAGCGGCCGCGCCCGACCAGCGCTGCCGCAAGGGCGGACGTTTTGAGCCGATCACGCCGGTGTTGAACCCGCCCATCCGCAGCTCGCCAAAAAGGCGCTGATACTCGATCTTCGGGCAGCGGTTCATGACCACGGCCACGCCCTTTGCCTCGGCCCGGGCGGCGGCCTGTGCATCCTCCACCCCGATCTGCATCCAGATCGTGCGCAGGCCCTTGTCGAGCAGGGTCTCCAGCGCCTCGTCGACAACCGCGCCTGCCTGGTCGGAGCGGCGGAAGATATCGACCATGTCAACCGGCCCGCTGTCGATCTCCGACAGGCTCGCCAGCACCGTCGCCCCAAAGCCGGCGCGCCCGGCATAGCCGGGATTGACCGGGATCATCCGATAACCCTTCAGCGCCAGGTACCGGGCGACAAAAAAGGACGGCCTCAGCTCGTTGAGCGAAACACCGACCGCAGCAATGCTGCGGGTTTCGCGCAGAATGCGGCGCAGATCGGCATCATCGTCGTGCATCAAACTCTCCACCGCCGACAGGGCGCATGGCGCTACATGCGCAGATTTGGCCGGCCCAGACACGTAAAAAAGCGCCCAGGAAAACCTGGGCGCAAAGTCGGAACGAGGGACAGTGAGTGTTGAAGCAAGTTCAAGCTGAACTCCGCTTCAAGATAGAAGATAGGATCCGCTCACTCACATTGAAAGATCCTGTAAGCATTTTGTGAATAAATCCTTACCAGTGAGGCGTCAGCCTATGACGTGGAATGATCGGCGCGGTTTGGCTGGCCGTTGTTTTGGTCCCGCGCCGCCTGCGCGGCGTAGAGCGCAATTGCCGCGGCATTCGAGACATTGAGCGAGGCAAAGCCAGCGGCCGTGCCGATTCGCGCCAGCCCTGTGCAGCGCGCCCGGGTCAGCGCCCGAAGGCCGGCACCCTCAGCGCCCATAACCAGACCGGTCGGCTGGTCCGGCGCAGCGGCCAGCGTCTCGGCCAGACCCGCCGGCGCATCGCCATCCAGACCGATCAGCCGATAGCCCATCTCGGTCAGCGTCTCCATCGCCGTTGCCAGATTGCGGACCCGCAGATAGGGCTGACGTTCCAGGGCACCCGATGCGGCCTTGGCCAGCGATCCGGTTTCCGGCGCGGCGTGGCGGGCCGTGGCGATCACCGCCCGTGCACCAAACACCTCGGCCGAGCGGAGGACCGCGCCCACATTATGAGGGTCCGACACACGGTCGAGCAGCACGACGCAGGGGCTCTCCGCATGGGGCGCGCACAGCTCGGAGAGCGAGGGCCAGTCCAAGGGATCGGCCTCCAGCGCAGCCCCCTGATGCACGGATCCCGCATCGAGCGGGGCCGAGAACCGGCGCGGGTCGGCGTTCTCGGGCGCAAGCCCGGCCAGAGCGACC
>JBCBKN010000212.1:0-8106 GCA_038521775.1 Pseudomonadota bacterium
CCTCCTCATAAGCGGCCAAAGCCGCCGCCGCATCGCCGGCGCGCAGCTGCAGATCGCCGATCTTGCTCAGGCTCACCGAGAGATCGCGCTGCCATTGGGTGTTGCCGGGATCGGCCGCGGCAAGGGCGCGGCGAATGGCAAGCCCCTCCTCATAGGCGGCCCGCGCCGCCGCCGCATCGCCGGCGCGGCGCTGCAGATCGCCGACCTTGAGCAGGCTCACCGAGAGATCGCGCTGCCATTGGGTGTTGCCGGGATCGGCCGCGGCGAGGGCGCGGGCAATGGCAAGGTCCTCCTCATAAGCGGCCAAAGCCGCCGCCGCATCGCCGGCGCGCAGCTGCAGATCGCCGATCTTGCTCAGGCTCACCGAGAGATCGCGCTGCCATTGGGTGTTGCCGGGATCGGCCGCGGCAAGGGCGCGGAAAATCGCCAGCGCCTCTTCAATCAGCGCGACCGCATCAGGATCTCGTCCCTGAAGAGACATCATCTCGCCGAGCTCAACCATAGCCGCGGCGCGGCTGCGCTGCAGCAATGGGTCATCGGGAAAGTTCTCAGCCAGGCTCTCTTGCAGTTTGCGTGCCTCGGCAAGGATCTGCGATGCCACATCTGCTGGCATGCCGCGGTTCTTGAAACTCTGCGCAAGGTCGAAGACGAGGCTGTTGGCTGCCTGCGTCGCCGTGCGAAGCGCCGCCTCCGCCTCGTCCCGCGCGGCCTCGGCATCGGCCAGCGCGGCCGTTTTTGCGGCCTCCTCCTCCTCGGCCCGCCGGCGCGCCGCACGGGCGACTTGGGCGGCTTCCTCGGCCTGGGCCTGCGCGGCCTGCGCGGCCAGTCGTTGCGCATCTGCGCGCTTGCGCTGCGCCTCGGCTTCCGAGGCCTGCTCCTCGGCTCGGGCAGCGTTTGCATCGGCGCGTTGAGCCTGGCGCTGCGCCTCCGCCTCACTCTGACGAGCAATTTGCGTTTGGTTCTCTGCCTCGGCGAGGGCCTCGGTTTTCAGGAATGCTTCGTTCCGGGCGGTTTCGGCATTCTGCTCGGCTTCAAGGAAGAAGGCCCCGGCGGCGGCGGCGACGACGAGGAAGAAGGCTGCGGCAGTCCCGGTGATGGTCAGGCCGAGGCGGGCGCGGGCGCGAGACCGGCGGATGAACTCGGCCTGGCCCGCAAGCAGTTCCGGATCTTGGCTTCTCGCATCCAGTGCTTCGGCGAGCTTCACCCCTGTCAAAAGCCGCCCGCGTGGCCGCTTCGCCTCCTGCCAGCGCGCGGCATCGGCTGCCACCTCGTCGCGAATACGCAAGAGATCGCGGCTTGCCTCGGCTGCCTCACGCGCCGCGGGCCACGCCTCAAGCACGCGCTGATGGGCAAGCCGCAACCGCCCGCCGTCTCGCACCAGGATGCGCGCCTCGGTCAGTGCTGCGGCCAGCGCCTGCCCGTCGCCGTGGACATCGCCGTCGCGGGTGGCCTCGGCATGGTCTGCGTCGCGCAGCAAGAAGCTGCCGCCGGGGCCTGTGCCGACCAGGGCCCGCAGCAGCGTCGGCAGTGACGCACGCGCGGCGGCTGTAAGGGGGTCGAACGCTTCTTCGGCAGCGCTTCGGATCGCCCCATCGATGCCGCCGATCTTGGCGAAATCTTCAAAGCGCAGCATTGCGTAATCGCCGCCGGCCCGGGCCGCCTCGGCGTCCTTGGGTGCGCGGTCATAGAGACGGGCGAGCGCGAACTGCAAAAGCGGCAGGGCCTCCACGCCACCGGCATCTGACAGTATCTCCTCATCAAGGGTCCTGCCCTCCTTGCGCTCAAAGGCAATGCCCGCCGCCTCGGCTGGGCCACGCACAATTTCAGCGCGCTCTGCCGGTTCCGGCGCCGCCAGCGCCAGCGCGGCCCCATCATTGACGAGCCCGGCAAAGAGCGGCAGCGCGCGCGCAGCCCCGCCGGCATCGCCGCGCAGCGTCACGATCACCAGGGCGCGGCCAGAGCGGGCAATCCGGTCGAGAAGCCCCAGAAACGCGATCCGGTCTGCTTCTTCGATGCCGGTGGCAAAGATCTGCTCGAACTGATCGACGAGCAGCACCAGCTCGGTTGCTGGAAGCGTTTGGGCATTGTCGGCCAATCGCGCCGCCTCGGCGAACCGATCAAGCGCCCGCAGAACCGGGGCAATGCCGCCGCCCCCATGCAGATGCGCCGTGAGCTCTCCGGGTGTTGGAAAGTCGCTTTGGGCAAGCTCAGGCAGGGCGTCCTGCTCAAAAAGTGCCTCAGCCAGAGCTTTGAACGGCGTCTCCCCAGGCACAAACAGGGCACACCGGCGCTCGGCCTGGCCGGCGCGCGGTCGCATCAGGTCAGGCAGAAGACCGGCCCGGGCGAGCGATGATTTTCCCGATCCGCTTGCGCCCTCGATCAGCAGGAAGCCCGTGCCTCTTTCTGAGGCGTCCTCCAAAAGCTCGCTGCACCGTCTTACCTCGCGCGCGCGGCCGAAAAACACCGCCTCGCGATCGGCATCGAATGGCTCCAGACCGGCAAAAGGGCTGCCCTGCTCCTCGATCCGCCAACGCCGCTCGCGCCCCAGCCAGCCATTCGCGCGCAACCAGTCGCGCAGATGCGCCTCGACCTTCTCGGCAAACGCGTCTGTGGTGGTAAAACTGTCAAAAGCCGCCTTGAACCCCTCCTCCGGGTTGACGAACCATTCCGAAAGGAACGCCTCCAAGGCCGCCACGTCTGACTGCAACTTTCCCAGTTCTTCCGAGCCGGGGGTGCGCGTCACTGCCCCAAGCTTGCGATAGAAAAGGATGTCAGGAATCTTCGCATCGGGATTGGCCTTACGATGTTCGATGGCCGTCAGGATCTCATAGGCCGTTCCCGAGGCATAAGACCGCCCGTCAGCCATGCGCGGAAAGCTCTCCGGCGGCGGTGTGCCGATGCGCGACCACACAATCCCGATGACAAGATCGAACTCCGTGGTATCGGGGATCTGCGTCTGAAAGGTCTCATGCGCTGAAAAGTACCTGCCGTCCTCCCAACGATACCCGATCAGCCGAAGCCCATCAAAACTCGCGGAAAGACGCGCCAGAACTCGCTCTAGCCGAACCCGTTCAGACGAAACATCACTGGGTGATGAAATGAATATGCGAATGTCGCGCAATCTGATCTCCGAAAAAACGATTCAGCTAGGTAAAGCTTAGCAGGCACGGCTCGCGCCGTGAAAGGCTTTCCAACTACCTGACGCGACATTAACTAGGCAGAAAAATTCAATGGAACGCGATCTAGCAGAGTTTGCAATCGCTTCTTCCTTGCCAACGATCAGACCGCCTCACTCCTAGTCGACGGCCGAAGTATTGTATATGGCCGAGGCATCGGGCCTGGCCGATATGGTGCTTGGCACATCTGATAGGGATACTTTGGCGCAGGCGCACGAGTATCGGCGCGAGCTTTGCGATGCGGTCCTGGTCGGCCGCGGCGCTTTGGACCTGAACGCCGCCAATCAATCCCGCAACACATCCCGCAACAATCCCCGCCCTCCGGTCCTCGCCGGGAGGCATTTTTCGCATTCCAATCAGTCTCCTAGACCGCTGGCGCTTAGCAGGTTAGAGTTTAGCCCTCTCCACCAAAGAAAACGCTGGACCGACGGGTTCATTTGTCGTTGAGGGGCCCATCGAGCGCTGAACCTGTTCATGATAAACAGACAGTCTCGCAAACCCGGCGCCAGTCGCAGAAGAGTTGCCCATGTCACAGGACCATGTGCCCACATGGGCTGGAGGTGAAGACGAGAAGCGTCGCCTTATCTCCCAGCTGTCGGCACAACCTGCGGATGAAGAGCCCATCAACGCTCCTTCATTGCTCGGACTGGAGATGGATCTCTCCTCGGACCAATACTTGCTCTATGGCTTCGGGCATGCCGATCCTGACGCTGCCGATCATGTCGCGGCAAGCCTGTTTGGTGGCGTGTCGGCCGTGGCGCTGATCCATGACTGGCTGCGTCATGCGCTGCCCGCAGAGCGCGAGACCGGGCTGCTGATCGACATTCTTGAGGCAATTCCAGTGCGGGCGGATCTGCGGCATGTGCCCCTGCAGATGATGCTGTGGCTGATCACTGATCGCGACTTCGGCGCATGCCTGCGGGCCGACATCCAAACCCGGGCGGCCATGGATGACGTCGCTGCGCTTTACAATCGGGCCATTAAGGGTGGCGCACCCAGCCGTCTTGAATGGAAAGCCGCAAGGGCAAAGTCGTGGCAGGCGGGCCGCAGAGGCCATGATGTTCTTGTGCGTCGATTGGCGATGCCGTGGTGGGATCCGCGCCGCTACATGCTGCCGGAACCCGCGACCTGGAAGGCGGCCGACGTCTCCCGGTTCGCGGCCATCCATGGTGAACTGGGCGGCGCGCCCTACAGAGGCCGGGGTATCCCGCCGGTGCTGAGGGCCATCAATCGGGCATATGACGATGTTTTCGATGACGTGGAGTGGGTCAAAAGCATTGGCGCCTACCGCGTTCTGCCCGCAGGGGATTGCCCCAAATCCCATCCTGCACACGGGTTCGTCGATGCGCTGCGCGTGGAGTTTCTGGCGCGACTTCGTGACGGGGCGCAACCGGCATAGCCGCAAGCTTGGGGCTCGACAGACGCAAGGGCGGGCGCGGGACATTCGCGGTCTTTCTAGCCCGCTCGTATCCGGCCGCGTGGAGACCCCGGCTGTGCGTATCTTTCAGGCGATCCAGGCGCGCCGCTAGACATCCGGCGTCGCCCCCCAAACGCGCAGGAACTGATCGCGACCGGCAACCACGCGCTCGGGCAGGTCCGTCAGATCCCGCGTCGGTTCGGCCAGAACAATCTCCTCGCCGGTCCAGATCCACCAATAGATCGGCGTGCCCGTGCCATCGCGCACGGCAAATTTGAACTCCGGGATCGGTGGGCCCGTGATCGGGGCAGCACCGGCCGGCACGGCCGCCAGCGCGCCGGATCTGATCGCCGCCATGAGCGGGAAGATCAGGATATGCGACAGGCGCAGTGTCGTCAGATCCGCCACCGGCTGGGCAAAGGGCCGCGCATCAAGGCCGATGATGTCGCCATAGACGCGGTGGCAGGCGCGCAGCTGGGCATAGCCATAGCCCTGCGAGGTCGAGACCTGAAAGACGCTGCCCGGCGCGGCCGTCACAGCGCATAGCCTTCATAGGTTGCCGGGTGGAACAAGTGCTCGAGCGTCAGTTTTTGCGGTGAGAGCCCCTGCTCGAAATGCGCATCCAGAAACGCCTCCAGCGTGGGTTCGTTGCCCGCCACGCCATAGCTCCAGAGCGCACCGCCCATTTTCTGCGCCCGCAGCAGGGTTTCTTCCACAAAGGGCATGGTGACTTTGCTGGCCGAGGTGTCGGCAAGCGCCGCGGTGGCAAGCGATTTTGCCGCCGAGAAGGCCTTGAGCAGTGCGCCGGGCAGCCAGGGATGGGCGTCGGCCAGGCTGCGGCGCAGGCCCAGCACATGCATGATCGGAAAGATCCGGGTGCGGGCATACCAGTCCTCGGCCGCCTGGCTGTCGGGAAAAAGCCGCGCCACATGCGGGTGCCCCGCGCCAAAGCAGCGCGGCCAGCGGGGGCCGATGAAGCCGTCGATCTCGCCCTCGGCCAGCATCGCGTTCAACGTCGCCCCTTCGGGCGCCGGCTCGATCACCAGCCCCTGCGGCGGCACAAAGCTGAGCTTTTCGGGGCGGCCGGGCGTGTCCATGCCGCCGCGCACCCAGGTGATGTCGGTGGGCGCGACGCCATGTTCGGCGAGGATCCGCCGGGCCCAGACATTGGCGGTGAGCTGATACTCGGCAATGCCGATGCGCCGGCCCCGCAGTGCGGATGGCCCGTCGATCCCGCGATCGCTGCGGATGTAGATGGCGCTGTGCCGGAAGGCGCGGCTCAGAAACACCGGCACCGCGATATAGGGCGGGTTTTCGCGGGTCAGCGACACGCAATAGGAGCTCAGCGACAGCTCGCTCACATCGCAGGTCTGGTGGCGAAAGGCGTTGAAAAACATCTCCTCGGGCGATTGCAGCATCGCCACCGGGGTCACCCCGTCGATCTTGACCCGGCCGTCAAAGATCGGCCGGGTGCGGTCGTAATCGCCCATGGCCAGCGAAAGCGTAAGATCAGGCATCGGTCACCTTCGATATGTCGACCCGCGCCTGGCTGCGGGCGCTTTGCAGGAATGCGTGGCAGGCGCGCAAGGCCGTCAACCCCCAGCGCCCGGTTTGCACGGGGCGCGGCCCGCCGCGCAGCGCATCGACCAGGGCCTGGGCAAAGCCCTGCCGCGGGCCGGCGAAGGGGGCTGCGATCTCCTCGACCCCATCGGCGTCATAGACCAGAACGCCCCAGGGGGTGAGGCGGATATCGCCGCGGGTGCAAAAGACGATCACCGGGCCGAAATGCTCATGATGCGTGGGGTCGGGCAGCGCATCGAGCCCGGAGAAGGCGCGGGCTTTCTTCTGGGCGGCTTCGTCGGGCATCGCCGTCACCCGCCGGCGCGTGTCGCCCGATCGATCGCTGGCCGTCGGATAGCCCAGCTCGGAGACATCCTCCATCCAGACATCGCTGTCGAACCAGCCATAGCCTGAATAGGTGAGCGAGGCCGTGGCCCCGGACCGAAACTCGATGAGCGCGCTATAGGCGCCTTCGGTCGGGCGCGCCGGATCCCAGGCCCCGGTGACGGCCTGAACGGCGACGGGCGGGCTGGCCAGCAGCCGCATCGCGACATCGATATGGTGGATGGCCTGCGAGAAGACCACGCCGCCGCCTTCGGCCGTGCACAGCTCCTCGGGCCGGCGCGGACGATAGAGAAAATCCGTCGCCATCAGCCCATGCAGAAGCTTTGGCGCGCCGAGCCGGCCGGAGGCGATGATCTGCGCGGCAAGCGCGACGGGCGGATCATAACTGTGGCTGGGGCCGACCAGCAGCTGCCGCCCGACCTCCTCGGCACAGGCGACCATCGCCGCGCCATCGGCCAGCCTGATGGCCAGGGGTTTTTCGACCACCACATGCTTGCCCGCCCGGAGCGCCGCACAGACATGCTCTCGATGAAGCCCATGCGGGGTCGCGACATAGACAAGCTCGACCGCCGGATCGGCCAGCAGGGCCTCATATGCGGCATAAACCCGGCCGCCGAAAGTCTCGACAAAGGCCTGTTGCGCGGCCTCGGACCGGGTGGCCGCCGCCACCAGCGAAATGCCGGGATGCGCGGCCAGCGCTCGGGCGGTCAGCGCAAAGCCGCGGCCAAGACCCAGCGCGCCAAGGCGGATCGGGTCGGAACTGATCGGCTTGGCGGTCACACGGTCGGTCGTCATCGGGTCCGTGGTCATCGGGTCCGAGCCCATCGGATCAGAGGTCAAGGACCAGCCCGCCCGAGGCCGCGCGCGAGACGCAGATCATGATGCGATCGGCCTTTTCATGCTCCATCAGCACCATGTCGCGGTGATCGACCGCGCCCGAGATCAGCCCGGTCTTGCAGGTGCCGCAGGTGCCGCTTTCGCAGGAGCTGGGGGTGCTGATCCCCGCCGCGCGCAGCGCCTCCAGGACGGAACGGTCAGCGGGGATGCTGACCGTGCGCCCGGTTTTCTGCAACACCACCTCAAAGGCGACATCGTCGGGGCGAAGGCTCTGAACCCCGGCGAAATCCTCAAAATGCACCCGGCCTTCGGGCCAGTGACCCGAGATCGCCTTGATCTCCTCCATCAGCGCCGATGGCCCGCAGCAATAAACATGCGCCGGCCGCGGCTCGGCGAAATGGTCCCAGAAATCATAGACCTCGTCGAGATCGCCGCCATCGTGATGCAGGGTCAGCCGGTCCCCCAGCAGCGCCTCCAGCGCATCAGCATAGGCGGTCTCGGCGCGGCTGCGGGTGCAGTAGATCATCTCAAGATCAGCACCCTGCCCGGCCAGCGCCTGGGCCATCGCATAGATCGGGGTGACGCCGATGCCACCGGCGATCAGCAGATATCTCGGCGCGCCTTGCAGCGAAAAGTTGTTGCTCGGCGCGGTCAGTGCAACGCCCGTCCCCTCCGCCCAGCCCGCATGGATAGCGGCCGAGCCGCCGCGCCCACCTGTCTCGCGTTTCACCGCAATCCGATAGCTTGCGGGAGCGGCGGCCGGCGTGACCA
>JBCBKN010000213.1:0-8017 GCA_038521775.1 Pseudomonadota bacterium
CCACACCACGCGCGCGGCCGCGGCGCTGCGCCGGTTGTCCGAGGCCGATCCGGCCCTGGCCGCGCTGGGCTTCTGGTGCGTGCATCGCGACACCGATCCCGATGCCTGGCCCGGGCCTGGCGACAGGACACCGCCTGCACGGGACCGCCGCGCCTGGTCGGATGCCCAGACCGTGCATTACGGCCCGGACTTCGAGCGGCTCTCCGAGCATGAACAGATCGGGCTCGCCGCCCATCACATCCTGCATATCGCCTTTCGCCATGCCGTTCGTGCGCGCGCGATGGCCGACCGCCTTGCCGACCGCTTCGACCCCGCCCTTTATGGCCTGGTCACCGACGCCATCGTCAATGAAACGCTGATTGCGGCGGGATATGCGCTGCCGCGGCCCTGCCCGGTGCTGTCTGTGCTGGTCGCGACCGCGCTGGGCGAGGCGATGGCCCCGGGCGAAGCGCTCGCCCGCTGGGATGCGGACGCTTTGTACATGCGCCTCAAATCCGCCTCCGGCCGCCGGCAGGGCATCGGTGCCGATGACGGCGACAAAGGCGCGCCCACCTCTGCCGAAAGCGCGGCCGAGCGCTATGGGCGCGAGAGCGGCTTTGCACCCGATCTCGACTGGCAGGGCAGCGCCGCGGATGCGCCGCCGCAGGCGGGCCAAACCCCCGATGGCAGCGATGACGGCGCCGATAGGCACAGCCCCGCGCACGCGTCCAAATCGGCCAAGCAATCGGAGGCCGAATGGCGTGAACGGATTGCCCGGGCCCTGGCCGAGGGGCGGGCGGCGGGGCGCGGGCTGGGCATGTTGGGCCACCGGCTGGGCGATCTTCCGCAGGCCGCCACCCCGTGGGAGGTGGTGCTGCGCGGTCTCCTCACCCGTGCTGTGACGCCGCAGCCGCGCCTGGGCTGGCAACGGCCGGCACGGGGCTGGCTTGCCGCCGACAGCGAAGCGCACAGGTTGGGGGCGCCCAGGCCCGCCCCGCTGCCCGCGGTTTTGCGCGACGCCACCGTGCCGCGGATTGCGGTCTGCATCGACTGTTCGGGTTCGGTCGACGAGGCCAGGCTGGGGCTGTTTGCGGCCCAGATCGCCGGCATCGGCCGGCGGCTCTCGGCCCAGATCCATGTGCTTGTCTTCGACAGCGCGGTGCGCAGCCATCATCGCATGGGCCCGGGCGCCTGGGAGGGTCTGATCCGCTCGATCAGCTTTGCGCGCGATGGCGGCACCGATTTTGGCCCGGCTCTGGAGGCCGCCGCCGCGCTGAGCCCCTCGGCGATTGTGGTGCTCACCGATCTTGACGGACCCTTTGGCCCCGCGCCCCGCGCCCCGGTGATCTGGGCTGTTCCCGACGAGACCGCCCGGCGCCCGCCGCCCTTCGGCCGCGTGCTCTCGCTGGCGCGCTAGCCCCGATACGACTGCGCACGCGTTGCCGGGCCTGCGCGGACGCCCGCGCCGCGGGTCTCAGGGGCCGATCTGGGCCGGCCCCGCAACCGCCCGTGCTGCCAGCGCTTCAAGCCGCGCATGGGCGGTGACCGCGCGCGCGTCAAAGGCGATCGCCCGCAGGAATGTGTTCTGGGCCAGGTTGATGCGCTGCAGCCGCCGCTCGCTCAACGCATCGTCAAAGAGCCCCGTCAGCAGCGCGCGCTCGGGTTCGGAAAGGTCGAGAAAGCTCGCCCCCTCCTCCGGCTGCACCGACAGGATCGTGAGCGGCGTGACCCGGGCCATGGGCGATTGTTCGACCACAAGATGCAACCGGCCCTCGGCGATCTGGCGCCCGGCTGCAATGCGCGACAGAACCTGCCGTGCACGCTGGGTGAGCAGATCGAGCCCGGCATCGGCCTCGGCCGGCGGCACCAGCGCCCGGCGCCGCGCGGTGTTGGGCATGGCAAGCACCCGGGTTTCGATCACATAGACCAGGAGAAACATCGGCAGCGGCGCCTGGGCGAGGCCGAAGGCGGATTCCGGCCAGATCGCCATGGCGATCAGAAAGGGCAGCAGCGCCCCGACATAGCGCAGCAGCGACACCTCAAAGAGCACCCGCCAGAACAGCGCCCGCGTGACCGTGCCGCGCGGGATCGGAAGTTTGCCGCGGGCCAGCACCTGGCGCGGTATCTTGCGGGCGACCAGCGAGCGGGGGCTCAGAAGCGTCGCGCTGCTCATCACCAGGATCATCGCTGCACTGTCCTTTCCCGCCGGAGCTGCTCCAGCCTACGCATCGGCGCCGGCGCGCGGGGCGGGACGCAGCGTCGCAGGCTTGGTGGACAATTTTTCCACTTCTGTTACCGTCCTGTGATGTCCGCAGCCGAGCCCGATACGCGCGCCACGCTCTTTCTCAAAGTTGCCCGCAGCCTGTTGCGGCCGATGATCCGTGCGCTGATCGCACAGGGTGTGACCCTGCCGGCCTTCTACCGCCTGATCAAGCGGGTCTATGTCGAGGTGGCCGAGGCCGAGTTCGGGCTGGACGGAAAGCCGCCCACCGACAGCCGCATCAGCCTTCTGACCGGGGTGCATCGGCGCGACATTCGCGGGTTTCGCAGCGAAGAGGGACCCGACGATGATGCGGTGCGCCGCAAGGTGACCGCACTGGCCACGGTGCTGGCGCGCTGGCTTGCCGGGCCCGACATGGTCGATGCGCAGGGCCGGCCGCGCGCCCTGCCGCGCAGTGCCTCTGAAGGCCCCAGCTTTGAGGCGCTGGCCCGCAGTGTGAGCTCTGACATCCGTCCGCGCACCATGCTCGATGAGCTGGAGCGCCAGGGCCTGGTCGAGGTCGATGCCGACGGGCTTGTGCATCTGCGCCAGGACGCGTTTTTGGGACCGGCCGATCAGGACCAGCGGGTGCATTTCTTCGCGGCCAATGTCGGCGATCACATCTCGGCTGCCGTGGCCAATCTGCTCACCGAAACGCCGCCTTTCATGGAACGGGCGGTCTTTTACAACCGGCTGACCGGCGCGTCGGTCGATGCGTTGGAGCAGCGCGCGCGCGAGCTTGGCTCGCAGACCCTGGTTGAGCTCAACCGCATGGCGCATCAGCGGCAGGCGCAGGATCTGGAGGCGCCGGACGGCACCCAGCGCTTTCGCTTCGGCGTGTTTTTCTACAGAATTGACGAGGCTGGGGACGGCCAGGACGCGCGGCGACAGACCGGCGGTGGGGAAGGCGACGCATGAGGAGGATCGACAGGCGGCGGTTCTGCACGGGGCTGGCGGCCGGCTTGGGCGCGGCCCTTCTGTCGGGCTGTGCGTCAGCACCGCGGCGGCTGGCAGAGGCCGAGAAGCGGCCGGCCGAAGGCGGCATCGGCGGCACCGGCATTGTCGGCACGCTGACCGGGTTCGGCAGCCTTTTGATCAATGGGCTTCGCGTCGAGCTTCCCCGCGACGCCCTGCTCAGCGACGCGTTCGGCCCGGTGGAGGCCGGGGCGCTGAGCCTGGAACAGGCGCTGACCGTCGAGGCGGCGGCAGGTCCCGCTGGCCCGGACGGCGCGCTGTCGCTGCAGGCGCGGCGCGTGCACATCACCGACCCGCTGATCGGCAAGGTCGCCGCGATCAGCCCCGATGGCCGGCGTTTTGTCGTCAATGGCACGGCGGTGACGCTGGCGCCGGGGCTCGCGCCGCTGCAAGCCGGGTCCGAGGATGGGCTGGGCCGGGTCGTCGTCTCGGGCATCTGGCGCGCCGGTGGGGTCGTTGCGACGCGGCTTGACCCCGCGCCCGACCGGGCCCGCGGCCGCGATCTTCTGGCCGGGGTGCTGCGCCGCAGCGGCCCGTCTGGCGTGAGCATCGAGGCATCGCCTATCCGGCTTCCCGCAGGGGCGGCCGCGCCAGAGCCGGGCAGTTTTGTCACGCTCACCGGTCAATACCTGGCCCAGCCGGGGCTGTTTCTGGCCGACGCCATGGTAGTGGGGCGCTTCACCGGTGCCGCGGGCGCGCTGACCCAACTGTCGGTCGAGGGCTATCTCGACCCGGTGCAGACCGCCCCCGGCTATGTGCTGGCCGGGCTCGGCCACAGTTTCGATGCGGCCGCACAGCTCACCGCCTTGGCCGCGCGCCGCTCGCTCTTCACCGGCCCCTATACCGGCACCTTCGATGTCGATCGCGCGCTTCCTTTGCCCGAAGCCGCCGAGCCCCGCCACAGCCTGCTTGAAGAGCTGCGCCAGCGGCCCGACGCCGTGCCGGTGGTCTCGACCCGCTGAGACCGCGCCACCTGCGGCCCTGGCCGCACAGCTCACGGTGGGTTGCGGTCACCCCCCGAAGCGTGGAGAGTTCCCTTTGGGACGAGCGAATGCGGGGAGAGACCGATGGGCAAACTGAACGGCAAGCGCGCGCTGATCACAGGCGGGGCGAGCGGCATCGGCGCGGAGATCGTCGCCTGTTTTGCGGCCGAGGGCGCGTCGATCGGGATCCTCGATCTCTCCGGCGACGCGGCAGAGGCGCTGACCGCCAAGGTCGCGGCCGAACATGGTGTCGCCGTCGCCAGCGCCATGGCCGATGTCTCCGATGAGGCGGCCGCCGCGGCGGCCATCGCCTCGATCGAGGCCAAAATTGGCGCGACCGACATTCTGGTGAACTGCGCCGGTATCGACAATACGGGCCCGCTGGAGGAGATGCGCGTCGAGACCTGGGACGAGATGATGGCCGTGCATCTGCGCGGCAGCTTTCTGTGCATCCGGGCCGTGCTGCCGGGCATGAAAGCGCAAAAATGGGGCCGGATCATCAATTTCTCCTCGCAGCTTGCCCATAAGGGCGCGCCCAGCATGGTGCATTACTGCGCGGCCAAGGCCGGGGTGATCGGCATGACCCGGGCGCTGGCCTATGAGGTCGGCGGCGACGGGATCACGGTGAACTGCATCAATCCCGGCCCCATCGACACCCCGCTTTTGCGCCAGATCCCGCAGGATTGGCTGGATGTGAAGCTGGGCGAACTGCCGATCAAGCGCTTTGGGCGGACCTCGGAGGTCGCGCCGACAGCCTTGCTGCTCGCCTCGGAAGAGGGCGGCTATTACCTCGGTGCGTCGATGAACATGAATGGCGGCGATTACATGATCTAGGGCCGATGGTCTGGTGAGATCCGGGCAGCGCCATGGAAAGGTGCCGCGCAAAATGACCCAATCCGAGGCCCCGCTTGCCGGCATCCGTGTGATCGACCTCACCAATGTTCTGGCGGGGCCGTTCTGCTGTCACAATCTGGCCCATCTGGGTGCCGAGGTCATCAAGCTGGAGATCCCGGGCCGCGGGGATCTGGCACGCCAGCTAGGCGCGGACGCCGAACTCAACGCGCGCAATATGGGTGTGTCGTTTCTGGCCCAGAATGCCGGCAAGAAATCCGTGACGCTCAATCTCAAACATCCCGAGGGGCGGGCGCTCTTCCTGCGCCTTGTTGAGACTGCCGATGTGCTGGTCGAGAATTTTCGCCCCGGGGTGATGGACCGGCTCGGCGTGGGGGCAGAGACGCTGCGGGCGCTGCGCCCAGAGCTGATCTATTGCGCCATCTCGGGCTTCGGGCAGGACGGGCCCTGGGCGGACCGGCCCGCCTATGACCAGATCATCCAGGGCATGTCCGGGGTCATGGCCATCACCGGACAGCCCGATGGCCCGCCGCTGCGCGCGGGGTACCCCTTGGCCGATACGATCGGCGGGCTCACCGCATCCTTTGCCATCGCCGCCGCGCTGCAGGCCCGGCCGCGCGGATGCGTGATCGATGTCTCGATGCTCGAGGCGGTGCTGGCAACGCTGGGCTGGGTGGTCTCCAACCATCTCATCGCTGGCAGTGCGCCCGCGCCGCATGGCAATGAGAACCCCACCTCGGCCCCCTCCGGCGCCTTTCAGGCCCAGGACGGGCTGATCAACATTGCCGCCAACAAGGATGCGCAATGGGTGCTGCTGACTGACCATCTGGGCCTGGCCGCTTTGCGCGACGATCCCGCCTATGCCACCCGCGAGGACCGCAAGCGCAACCGCCAGCCGCTCAAGACCGCGCTTGAGCGGGTGCTGTGCAGCCGGCCCGCCGCGGATTGGGCCGAGGAGCTGAACGCACTCGGCGTTCCTGCGGGCGCGGTTCTGGGCGTGCCGGAGGTTCTGGCAAGCCCGCAGATCGCCGAGCGCGGGTTTCTGGCCCGGTTTGCCGATGTGCCGGGGGTTGGCCGCGACATCGCGCTGGTAACGACCGGCATCAAGCTCGATGGGCAGGCGCCGGGGGTTGACAGGCCGCCGCCCCGGCTTGGCCAGGATGAGGCGGAGGTGTGGGGCGCGCTTGGCCTGAGCCCCGATGACATTGCGCGGCTGCGTGGGGAAGGGGCGATATGAGCGACGCGACCGGGCCGACCGGCAAGCCAGGCGTGACCGACCCGACCGGCAAGCAAGACATGGCCGACCCAAAGGACGTGTCAGCACCCGGCGAGCCCGACGCGACCGACCCAAAGGACGAGACCGACACACCCAGCCCGACCGATGTGGCGGCCTGGTGGCAGACCGGCATCATCGACATGGCGCCGGGCCAGATCCGGCTGCGCGGGCACCCGATCGAGCAGCTGATCGGCGAGGTGAGCTTTGCCCAGATCGTCTGGCTGATGACGCGGGGCAGACTGCCAAGCCCGGAGGAGGCACAGCTGCTGGAGGCCGCGCTTGTCGCGGCGGTTGATCACGGGCCCCAGGCCCCGTCTATCGCCGCGGCGCGGATGGCGGTCACCTGCGGCCTCGGTCTGAACGGTGCCATCGCATCGGCGGTCAACATGCTCGACGATGTGCATGGCGGGGCGGGCGAGCAGGCGGTCGAGCTCTATCACGCAATCGATGCGGATCGGGACCGCGGTCTCAACGACGCCACAGGCCGCGCAATCGAGGCCTGGCAGGCGCAGCGCTCGGCCTTCATCCCCGGTTTCGGCCATCGGTTTCACAAACCCGTCGACCCGCGCGCGCCGCGCCTTCTGGCCCTGGTCGACGCGGCCGCCGCCGCCGGTACGGTCAGCGGGCGCTTTGCCGGCATTGCCCGCGAAATCGAGGCGCAGCTCGCCGCCCGCAAGGCAAAACCGGTGCCGATGAACATCGACGGCGCGACGGCGGTGGTTTTTGCCGAGCTGGGATTTGCCGCGCCACTTGCGCGGGGCTTGTTTTGTCTGTCAAGGTCGGTCGGCATACTTGCGCATGCATGGGAACAGACAACCCAGGGCGGGCGCAACAAAGGTCCCACGCCGCCGGCCTATCGCTGGCACTATACCGGAGCAAACCCGATCCGCCCCCAAAAGGCGCGGCTGGCAAGAAACGACGACACGGAGGAGACATCATGACCGCCACGACCCCGACGCGCCGCCAGGCGCTCACCCTGCTTGCCGCAGGCGCCGCGACGCTGGGCACGCGGATGCCGGCCCTGGCCGACGGCCACCAGATGCTCGACAGCATCCATTTCCTGATCCCCGGCGGTGCTGGCGGCGGCTGGGACGGCACGGCCCGCGGCACCGGCGAGGCGCTAACCAAATCCGGGCTGATCGGCAATGCTTCCTATGAAAACATGTCGGGCGGCGGCGGCGGCAAGGCGATTGCCTATCTGATTGAAAACGCAGCCAGCCTGCACAACACGCTGATGGTCAACTCCACACCGATCGTGATCCGCTCGCTCACCGGTGTGTTCCCGCAAAGCTTTCGCGACCTGACGCCGGTTGCCAGCACGATCGGCGATTATGCGGCGCTGGTGGTGCAGACCGACAGTGCGCTCAGCTCGATGGGCGATCTGATCTCGGCCTATCAGTCGAACCCGCGCGGCACGGCCATCGGCGGCGGCTCGGTGCCCGGCGGGATGGACCATCTCGTCGCGGCCATGGCCATGGAAGCGGCGGGCGAGGACCCCACGGGCTTTAACTACATCCCCTATGATGCGGGCGGCAAGGCAATGGCGGCGCTGCTTTCGGGCGAGATCGCAGCACTCTCCACCGGCTTCTCGGAAGCCGTTGAGCTTGCCAAGGCCGGCGAGGTCAAGATCCTTGGCGTGACCTCCGATGAGCGGGTCTCGGCCTTTGAGGATGCGCCGACCATGAAGGAGCA
>JBCBKN010000214.1:0-7999 GCA_038521775.1 Pseudomonadota bacterium
AACGATTGGGGCTGGGTCGACGACACGCTGCGGCGCAGCCGGCGGCAATACGAAAATGTGCTGATCGTGGTCGAGGGGCTTTACTCGATGGACGGCGACAGCCCCGATCTGGCCCGGTTCGTCGAGGTCAAGGCCCGGCATGGCGCCTGGCTGATGGTCGATGAGGCGCATTCGCTGGGCGTGCTGGGCGAAACCGGGCGCGGCATTGCCGAGGCGCAGGGCGTCGATCCGGAGGCCGTTGAAATCTGGATGGGCACGCTCTCCAAGACGCTGTCGAGCTGCGGCGGCTACATTGCCGGGCCGAAGGCGCTGATCGAGGTTCTGCGCTACACCGCACCGGGTTTCGTGTTCTCGGTCGGGCTTGCGGCGCCCCTGGCGGCAACGGCGCTGGCCGCGCTGGAGGCGATGCTGGCCGAGCCCGAGCGCGTGGCGCGGCTGGAGGCCAATGGTCAGCATCTGCGCCGCCGCGCGCTGGAGGCCGGGCTCGACACCGGCTATTCCGAAGGCCATGCGGTGACCCCGATCATCATCGGCGACAGTTTCCGCACAGCGCTTGTGGCCGATGACATTCTGCGCGGCGGGGTGAATGCGCTGCCCATCATCGCACCGGCCGTGCCCGACAAGCAGGCCAGGCTGCGGTTCTTCCTCACCTCCGAACACACCGATGCCGAGATCGACCGCGCCATTGCGGTCACTGCCGCTGCTGTCGAGGCGCGCAAGGGCGAAGACGTGCTGTCGCGGCTGCGCAGCTGAGCTTTTGCGCGTGCCCGGGCCGCATCCCGGGATCTGGCGGCCGCCGCTTTCGTCGCGGGCAGACGTGCTGTGGAGCACAGCCGCCGCCGCCGGGATCTGCTAGGTGCTGATCAAATGGTGGATGGCCGGTGGTCACGCGCGGCTCTGCGTGGCATTCTGCGCCTCTGCCCAGACCCCGTTTGGCCGTCTTCGCCAGAAAGGAGGACATCGTGGCCCATAACCGACCGTCCCGCCTTTTCGCTGTCGGCATCGGCGCCGCCCTGGTGCTGAGCGCCTGTGTGCCCGAACCCACCCGCACCGCGCCGGCTGAGCCGACCGCGCCGCTTGCCGGCCCGGTGGATCAGAGCTGGCCGCGCGCCGATGAGGCGCTGCGTCAGGCCGAGCGGGTGGAGATGCAGCGGCTGCTCAGCGCGCTTGGCTATGGCGCCGGGCCGGCGGATGGCGCGATCGGTGCGCAAACCCGTTCGGCCATTCGCGACTTTCAGGCCGCAACGCGGCGGCGCGCCGATGGCGTGGTCTCCACCGAGCTTCTCGCCAGCCTGCGGGCCGAAGGGCGCCGCGCCGGCGTGCGCATTGCCGCGGTGACCCCCGCGCCGCGGACCCCGACGCAGGCGACACCCGTGCAGCAGGCCCCGCAGCGCAACACGGTTCGCGCCGCCGATCCGACCCCGGCACCGGCCAGCCCGCGCACCCGGCTGGCGGGCGGGCCGCCCGACAATCCGCCCGCGGTCGATGCGCCGCAGCTGGTGGCCCAGCCGGCCACGTCGCAGCCGGCCCCTGCGCGCGCCCCTGCCGCACAGCCGGTTGCACCCCAGGCCGTCGAAACACAGGCTGTCGAAACGCAGGCGGCGGAGCAGCAGCCGAGCCCGACGCCAACACCTGTGCCAACACCGGCCCCTTCTCCGGCGCCCACGCCGGCCGCCACCGACCGCCCGGCCGAAACGCCCGAACCCACCTTTGTGCGCCGGCGCCTGCCCAGCGACAGCGACAATGACGGCGGCGGCTGGAACTGAGCCGCCGGCACCCACCCGACCCTTCCGGGAGTTACATCGATGCAGACCAAAACGACGCTGATCGGCGCGGCGCTTGCAGCGCTGTGCCTGGGCCTTGGCACGCCGGTGCCCCCCGCGCAGGCGCAGACGGCGCCCAGCCCGCCCGCCCCGCTTGTGCCCGAGCGCGCGCCGTCGCAGCGCTATGCCATCGTGGTGGGCAATGACAGCTATGCCCATGTCGAGCCGCTGACCAATGCCCGGGCTGATGCAGAACTGGTCGCGCGGTTCCTGCGCCAGACCGGGTTTCATGTGGTCGAGCGCTATGACCTTGATGCGCGCGGTTTCGAGGCGCTGCTGCGCAAGGCGCTTTTTGAGATCGAGGCCGATGCGGAGGTGCTGTTTTACTATGCCGGGCACGGGTTTCAGATCGGGCGGCGCAACTATGTCGTGCCGGTCGATGCCGATCTGCAAAGCCAGGAGGATGTGGCGTTCGAGACCGTGACGCTCGACAGTCTGGTGGCGATCCTGGGCGCGCGGGCCCGGCTGCAGGTGGTGTTTCTGGACAGCTGCCGCGACAATCCCTTTGCCGATCGCTCTGCCCTTGCCGGGTTGTCGGCGGTGCCGCAGCTGGCCGAAACCGGCTATTCGCCGATGTCCGCGCCGATGAACACGCTTCTGTCGTTTTCGACCGCGCCCGGTGCGGTGGCCAGCGACGGGGCGGGCCAGAACAGCCCCTTCACCGGGGCGCTGGTCGAGATTGCCGCCCGCCAGCCGCAGCTGAGCCTGACGCGGGTGCTCGAACAGGTGCGCCGCGAGGTCTACACCAAGACCGACGGGCGCCAGATCCCCTGGGAAAGCTCGACCCTGGTTGAGGAGTTTGCGTTCCGCCCGGCCGCCGAGACCGTGCCGGAAGCGCCCGGGCCGGCACAGGCAGCGCCGCAGCCGCGGCGGCTGAGCAAGGTGCCTGCGACCGTCACCCGCCAGGCGGCCGATCCCGCAGCGCCGCTGACCCTTTCGGCCCGGCTCGACCGGCGTGTGACGCTGGGCCCGGCGCTGCAGGCCGCATTGGGCCCGCTGCCTGAGGCCGGCGTGACGCTGCGCCAGATCGACGGCCAGGGGCGGCTGATCCTGGCGCGGATTGCGGGTCCGGAGGAAAGCTATCTGGGCGGGCCGCTCAACGCGGCCGATCTCGCCGCACTGGTTTATGAGCCCGAGCATCAGCAGCAGCCGGCCCTGGCCACGCCGGCACAGCATCGGCGGGTTGCGCGGTTCGAGCTGACCGGGCCGGGCGCGGTGACGCGCCAGCTTGAGCTGGAGCTTGCGGCCGATCCCTGCGACTGGCATGCCGGCGATCATCTCGACCCCGAGGGGGTGGGCATTGTGCGCTATGCCAATGAGATTGCGCCGGTCGAGGCCCGTGCGTCCTGCGAGGCGGCGGTTGCCGCATCGCCCGAGACCGGGCGGTTTCACTATCAGCTCGCCCGTGCGCTGGTGGCACTCACCGCCTATGAGGCGGCCGAGGCGGCGCTGGAGCGCGCCCAGGCGCTGGGCTACACCCGGGCCTGGTACGGGCTGGGCCAGCTTGCCGCGGCCCGGCTGGCGATCACCGGCGGGCGCACGACCCAGGCGGCCGATGAGGCGGCCTATCCTTTTTACTATGAGGGCGTGCGGCGCGGCGATCCCTATGCGTTTTACGCGCTGGGCAAGCAGCTTCTGCGCTTTTCGGGCAATGACGAGATGCAGAATATCGGGTTTGATCTGATGAACCGGGCGCTGGAGGTCGGGCACAGCTTTGCCATGAACGAGCTGGGCTATTTCTTCCTTCAGAAGGGCACGGATCATTATGAGCCCCGCCGGGCGCTGCAATATCTGCGCGAATCGGCCGCGCGGGAGGATATCTACGGGTATTTCAACCTCGCGCGGGTCTATGACCGGGGGCTGGGCGAGCAAAAAGCCGATGCGCCGGTTGCCGCGTCCTGGTACCGCAAGGCAGCCGAGGGCGGTCACCCGACCGCGCCGCGCCGGCTGGCCGATCTGATGCTGTCGGGCCGTCTGGCCGCAGCGCCCGGCCCGGCCGAGATCGACGCGGCGCTCTCCTGGTACGCGCTGGGTCTGCGCCGCGGCGATGCGCGGGCGGGAAGCGAGGCGGCCTGGCTGGTTGCCACGGCGCAGCCGGCGGGCATGACGCTGGCCGATGCGGCTGTGCTGGCGGCCAAGACGGCGACCCTGCGCGACGAGGCCGCACGGGCCGATGCGACGGATCTGCTGGCGCAACTCCCGCAGGAGGCGCTGCGCGCCGCGGTGCAGGCGCTGCTGGTCGAGCTGGATCTGGCCGAGCGCGATGCGCCCTATGATGCGGCAAGCGAGGCGGCGCTGGCCGAGCTGGCCGGTCAGGCGGGCGTGGCGCTGCCTGAAGGTGCCCGCGACCGGCTGCTGTTTCTGGCACAGCAGAGCTGGGAACGTTCGCGGTTCCGCGTCGATCTTTACTAGGGTCCGGCCCCTATCCACGCGCGGGCCCGGATCGGAGGCCGTGCGCCTGGCTGCGCCGCCCCATCCGGGCAGAACGCCCGCCCGCCCTCCCCGTTCCGCCCGGATGGGGCGGGTTTTGGGGCGGGTTCGCGGGCGCGTTCGGGGGCGGGTTCGGGGCCGGGAGCGCAAAAACGCGGTTGGATTGACGCGGCGGGTGTGACACATCTGCAAAGGACGGGTTGAGGGTGGTCGGGTCGGGCAGTGACGTCAGCGCTGGAAGTTACGGAGCTGGTCAAGCATTACGGTGGCGTGCACGCGGTTGACGGGGTGTCGCTGACGATCCCCAAAGGCTCCATCACCGGGCTGATCGGCCCCAATGGCGCGGGCAAGACCACCACCTTTAACATGATTGCCGGGGCCGAGCGGCCGACCGCCGGGCGCATTCTGTTTGAGGGGCGCGACATCACCGGCATGCCCACGCACCGGCTGTTCCATCTGGGGGTGGTGCGCACATTCCAGCTTTCCAAGGAGTTCGGCCGGCTCACCGCGCTGGAAAACCTGATGGCCGCAGCCCCCGCCCAGCCCGGCGAGACGATCCTGATGAACTGGCTGCGCCCGGGCCGGGTGGCCGCGCGCGAGGCGGCGGTGCGTGCCCGGGCCGAGGAGACGCTGGCCTTTCTGGGGCTCACACATGTGGCCGGCGAGCTGGCCGGGCGGCTTTCGGGCGGGCAGAAAAAGCTCTTGGAGCTTGGCCGCACGATGATGACGGATGCCAAGCTTGTGCTGCTCGACGAGCCGGGGGCGGGGGTGAACCCGACCCTGATGAACCGGATTGCCGAGATGATCAGCACGCTCAATGCCGAGCGGGGCTATACGTTTTGCATCATCGAGCATGACATGGACCTGATCGCCCGGCTCTGCGATCCGGTGATCGTGCTGGCCGAGGGCCGGGTGCTGACCCGCGGCGCCATGGCCCAGGTGCGCGACGATCCGCGGGTGATCGACGCCTATTTCGGGAACGCGCCGGCATGAGCGTGCTGCGGCTCGACAGCATCGATGCGGGCTATGGCGACACGACGATCCTGCGGGCTGTGTCGCTGCATGTCGATGCGGGCGAGATCGTGGTGGTGATCGGGCCCAACGGGGCGGGCAAGTCGACGGCGCTGAAATCGGTCTTCGGGCTCCTCACGATCTCGCGCGGGGCGGTGCGGCTCGACGGGGCCGATATCACCAACACCCCGCCCGAGCGGGTGGTGCGGCGGGGCGTGTGCTATGTGCCGCAGGTGGGCAATGTGTTTCCCAATCTCACGGTGCAGGAGAACCTGGAGATGGGCGCCTATGTCCGGCATGACGACTGGCGGCCGCGTCTGGCCGAGATCTATGCGATGTTTCCGGATCTGGGCGAAAAGCGCCGCCAGGCGGCGGGCAGCCTGTCGGGCGGGCAGCGGCAGATGGTGGCGATGGGCAAGGCGCTGATGCTGGAGCCCAAGATCCTGCTTCTGGACGAGCCGACCGCCGGGTTGAGCCCGAAATATCGCGGCCAGATCTTTGAGACCGTCAGGCGGATCAACGCAGCCGGCGTGCCGATCCTGATGGTTGAGCAGAATGCGCGCCAGGCCCTGGGCATTGCCGACCGGGCCTATGTGCTGGTCGATGGCGCGAACCGGCATGAAGGCAGCGGCGCGGCGCTGCTGGCCGACCGGGAGGTTGCGCGGATGTTTCTGGGGGCGCGGGAATGACGCCGCGCGCCGCAGCTGCGGCCGCCCTGCCCCCCGGGGGCCGCCCGCCCACCCACCCCGTCCCCCGGGGGGCAGGGCGGCTGCGCCTTGGGCTGGCCAGGGCGCGCCGGGTCGAATTCTGCGCCCAAAGGCCCCTCCAGGCGACGGGGTGGGCGGGTGGGCGTCGGCTGGAGGGGCCTCTTTAGATGTGGGAGTTTGCCAATTTCTACCTGATCCCAGGGCTGGTGCTGGGCTGCATCTACGCGCTCGGCGCTTTGGGGATCTCGCTCACCTTCGGCATTCTGCGTTTTGCCAATTTCGCCCATGGCGAGGTGATGATGCTGGGCACCTATGTCACGCTCACCATCATGCTGGCCACCGGCTGGCACCCCTTGGCCGCGGCCCTGCCGGCCATGGGGGTTGCGGCCCTGCTGATGCTGGCGCTGGACCGGGCCTTTTACAAACCGCTGCGCGCCTCGCCCACCATCATCCTCGTGATTTCCAGCTTCGGGCTCATGCTGATGATCCGCTCGGCCGTGCAGATGATCTGGGGCACCTCGCCCCAGCCGCTCCTGCCCGGGATCCAGCGCATGGAGCCCTATCTGGGTGGGGCGATCATGATCCCCGACAAGCATCTCTGGATGCTGGGCGGCACGCTGATCATCATGGTGGCGCTGCAGCTTCTGCTCACCCGCACCCGGATCGGCAAGGCGATGCGCGCGGTCTCCGACAGCCCCGAGCTTGCCCGCCTGACCGGCATTCCGGTGGAAAGCGTGATCCGCGCCACCTGGATCGTGGCGGGTGTCACGGCAACCGCGGCCGGGGTGATGCTGGCCATCGACACCCAGGTCGAGACGCTGATGGGGTTCAAGATGCTGCTGCCGATGTTTGCCGCGGCCATTCTGGGCGGCATCGGGCGGCCCTTTGGCGCGGTGGCCGGCGGGCTGGTGATCGGCGTGGCCGAGGAGCTGTCGGCCTATCCCTGGATCGACACCGCCCCGCTGCTCAACCCCGCCTATAAATCGGGCGTTGCCTTTGCGATCATGGTCGCGATGCTGATCTGGCGCCCGGCCGGGCTCTTCAAAGGCCGGGTGCTGTGACCCAGAAAAGACCGAGAAGGGACCGAATGACTTACCGAACCGCCCTGCTTGCCGGCGCATGTCTTGCCATTGCGGCCTGCGCGCCGACGATCCTGACCGAAGATCCCAAACCCGGCGAGATCCCCCATAACGAGACGGTTCTGGTCGATGACGGCAGCTGCCCGCCGGGCCAGGTCAAGGAGCTGACCGGCGGCAACCAGAATCTCGACATCCCGCGCAAAGAGCGCTGCGTGCCGCGGCCCTGATCCCGGCACCCCGGCATGGACCAGCTTTACGGATATGGGCTTTACGCCATCTCGCTGCTCACCGTGGGCGGGCTTTATGCGATCATGACGCTGGGGCTCAACGTGCAATGGGGCTTTGGCGGGCTTTTCAATGCCGGGATCGCCGGGTTTTTTGCCGTGGGCGCCTATGTCTCGGCGCTGCTGACCAAGGCCGAGGCGCCCGAGCATCTGGGCGGATATGAGCTGCCCATCCCGCTGGGGGTGGCCGCCGCCATGCTGGTTGCCGCGGCCATCGCCTGGGCGATCGGCAAGGTCTGCATCCGCCTGCGATCCGACTATCTGGCCATCGCGACCATCGGCATTGCCGAAATCCTGCGGCTGGTGCTGAAGAACGAAAGCTGGGCGACCAACGGGCCGCGCGGCATTTCGGGCATCCCCCAGGCCTTTGGCGATCTGCCCGAGCCCTGGGGCAAGGTTGCCTTCATGCTGCTGGTGCTGGCCACGGTCTTTGCGATCTATCTGGTGTTGGAGCGGGCCTGGCGTTCGCCCTGGGGCCGGGTGATGACGGCGATCCGCGACAGCGAGGACGCCGCCCGCGCCGCGGGCAAGGATATCGAGGCGTTCCGCCTTCAGGCCTTTATCCTGGGGGCTGCGCTGATGGCGCTGGGCGGGGCCTATTTTGCCCAATACACCCGCTATTTCGGGCCGGACAGCTCGGACCCCTCCTCGGTCACCTTCCTCGT
>JBCBKN010000215.1:0-7955 GCA_038521775.1 Pseudomonadota bacterium
GTGGGGTATTCCGAGCGGATATAGACAAAGCCGTGCTCGGCCCCGGTGGCGCGGGCGGCGATGGCCATGCCCTCGATCAAAAGGAAGGGGTCGCCCTCCATCACCATGCGGTCGGCAAAGGTGCCGCTGTCGCCCTCATCGGCATTGCAGCAGATGAATTTTGGCCCTTCCTGCTGGCGCACCGTGTTCCATTTGATGCCGGCGGGAAAGCCCGCCCCGCCGCGGCCGCGCAGCCCGCTGTCAAGCACGGTCTGGCAGATCGCCTCCGGGTCGAGGCCGCGTGCGGCGCGCAGCCCGGCAAGCCCGCCATGCGCTTCATATTCAGCAAGGCTCAGCGGCTGGGTGATGCCGGCCCGGGCAAAGATCAGCCGCTCCTGTGCCTTGAGATAGGGATGGTCCTCGACCAGCCCCAGCGGGTGATCCTCCAGCCGGTCACCCGGCGCAATGGGGCCAAAGCCCAAGCGGCCTTCGGGGCTGTCGGTCTCAACCAGGGGTTCGAGCCAGAAGAGCCCGCGCGAGGAGGTGCGGATGACCTCATGCCCCTGCCCGGCGAGCCAATCGGCCACGGCATCGGCGCCGACCGAGATGGCGGCGCTGTCATTGGCAACATAGACCCTCACGCGCCCGCCTCCGCGATGGCGGTGGTCAGCCTTGCGTCATCGGCCCGCCCGATCAGTTGCCCCGCGACCATGGCGGCCGGGGCCAGCGCGCAATTGCCCAGGCAATAGACCGGCTCGACCGTGATGCCGCTGCGCCTGGCGATCCGGGTCCAGAGCGCCTCGGCGCCCATCGCCTGGCAGGCCTCGGCCCGGCAGATCTTGACCACCACGCCCCGGGCCGGGTCGCGGCGAAAGTCATGGTAGAAGCTCATCACGCCATGCGCCTCGGCCCGGCTGATATTGAGCCGCCGGGCAATGTCGGGCAGGGCGTCTTCGGGCACATGACCCAGCGTTGCCTGCACATCATGCAGGATCTCCAACAGCGCCGAGGGGTCGTCCCCATGCTGGGCGCAGATCTGAGCAATCTCGGTCATGGCCTGCCTTGCTGTGTCCGACCGCCCAGCACTGCGCCTGTGCGCCGCGTCAGGCAAATCGAAAGGCTCTATCGCCTCATAGCGAGGAGCCGCAGTTCAGGGCATCTTGATCCCATCGGCGGCCTTCAGCAGGCGGGAGACGAGGCGCGGCAGCGGATCGCGGTCGAGCGCCACAAGGCCGATGCTGTGGGTGATCTCGGGCGTGGTGAGCGGCAGGGCGAGCACATCGCCCCAGGCCAGAAGGCTGGCGAAATGCTCGGGCAGAATGGTTGCGAGCCGCGGCCGCTGGCGGATATGGGCAATGAGCGCGAGGGCGGAACTGCTCTCAACCTCGGGCACCGGATGGCAGCCGAGCTGGCGGAAGGTGGCATCGATGATGCGGCGGTTTTGCATGGTGCGGGTGAGCAGGCAGAGCGGGTGGGCGGCGGCATCGGCCCAGCCGATTTCGGTCTGCGCGGCCAGGGGATGGGCGCTGTCGAGAAAAAGCCGGTAGCGTTCGGTGTAAAGCGGGCGGCGCAAGAGATCGGGCACAGGCTCATTGCCCAGATAGGTCACCCCGGCATCGATCTCGAACGCCTCCAGCCCGCGCAGGATTTCATCGGAGCTTTGCGACAGGATCGTGAAGCTGGCCTGGGGCTGGGCGGCATGCATGGCCTCGGTCAGCGGCGGGATCATGGGCAGCGCCGAGGGGATGACACCAAGGATCAGCCGCCCACCGGCCGTGCCCGCCATGCCGGCAAGATCGCCGATGAGCTTGTCCTTGGCCTCGACGATGCGGGTGGCCCAGAGGAGCACGCGCTCGCCTTCCTCGGTGAAGCCCTGGAAGCGCTGGCCGCGTTTGACGATGGGAACGCCGAGCTCCTGTTCGAGCTGGCGGATCCGGCCCGAGAGGGTGGGCTGGGTGACATTGCAGGCGGCCGCGGCGCGGGTGAAATGCCGCGCCCGGCCCAGGGCCACGAGATATTGGAGCTGTCTTATATCCATGGAGCGGCCGGGCCACCCCGATGGGCGGACCCCACCCCGGCACCGGCAGGACATATGGCAGTGGCAGGAATGCCCACCCATGGCCCGCCCATCGGGGTGTGGTGCTCGAGGGTGAGGTGCGCGGGGGTGAGGTGCGCGGGTGTGGCGTGCGTGCCGGGCCTAGAAATCGAGATTCTCCACGCTCAGCGCATTTTCCTGAATGAACTGGCGGCGCGGTTCGACGACATCGCCCATGAGCTTGGTGAAGATCTCGTCGGCCTCATCGACATGCTCGATCTCCACCTGCAGGAGCGTGCGCGCGTCGGGATCGAGCGTGGTTTCCCAAAGCTGATCGGGGTTCATCTCGCCCAGGCCCTTGTAGCGCGACACGGTCAGGCCGCGCTCGCCCTCCTCCAGCACTGCGTCGAGCAGCTCGCCCGGCGCGTTGATGGGCAGGGATTTGTCGCGCCGGGTCAGGGTTGCGGTCTCGCCATAGATCTCCTTGAGGGTCGCGTGATACCCCGCCAGCCGCCGGCTTTCGGCCGAGATCAGCGCCGGCCCGTCGAGATGGCGCGCCTCCTCCACCCCGCGCAGCACCCGCCAGAAGCGCAAGCCGCCATCCTGGGTGGGCCGGCCCTGCCAGCCCCGCTCATACTCATCGGCGATCTTGTCGAGCCGGCCCGCGACCAGATCGGCCAGCGCCTGCCGGTCGCCCCCTTCATGGCCCAGCGCGCCGGCAATGGCGGCATGTTCGAGCACAAAGCGCGGGTAATGGAGCGGGAAGGCCGTGAGCAGGCCGCGCACCGCCCGTGCCTCCTCGATCACCCGCGCAAGATCGGCCCCCGCGATGCGTTCGCCCGAGGCGAGGGTCAGTGCGGCATCGGCCGAGCCCATCTCCACCAGGTAATCATCAAGCGCGATCTGGTCCTTCAGATAGACCTCGGACTTGCCGCGCGCGGCCTTAAAGAGCGGCGGCTGGGCGATGAAGAGATGCCCCGCCTCGATCAGCTGCGGCATCTGGCGGAAAAAGAAGGTGAGCAGCAGCGTGCGGATATGCGCCCCGTCGACATCGGCATCGGTCATGATGATGATCTTGTGATAGCGCAGCTTGGTCAGATCGAACTCATCGGCGCCGATGCCAGTGCCGAGGGCGACGACCAGATTGCCGATCTCCTGGCTCGACAGCATCCGGTCGAACCGCGCCCGCTCCACATTGAGGATCTTGCCGCGCAGGGGCAGCACCGCCTGGGTGTGGCGCGAGCGGCCCTGGCTGGCCGAGCCGCCGGCGCTGTCGCCCTCCACCAGGAAAAGCTCGCGCTTCTCGGGGTCTTTCTCGGAGCATTCCTTGAGCTTGCCGGCGAGGTAGTTCACATCCGTGGCGACCTTCTTGCGGGTCAGCTCACGCGCCTTGCGGGCCGCCTCGCGCGCCAGGGCGGCCTCGACGATCTTGGCCATGACCTTCTTGGCCTCGCCGGGGTTTTCCTCAAACCACTCGCCGAGCTTTTCATAGATCAGCCCCTCGACCGCCGGGCGCACCTCCGAACTCACCAGCTTTTCCTTGGTCTGGGAGCTGAATTTCGGATCGGGCACCTTGACCGAGAGCACGCAGGTCAGCCCCTCGCGCGCATCATCGCCGGTCAGCGTCACCTTCTCCTTGCGCGCAATGCCCGAGGCGGCGACGTAATTGTTCATCGTCCGGGTCAGCGCGCCGCGAAAGCCCGCCAGATGGGTGCCGCCATCGCGCTGGGGAATGTTGTTGGTAAAGGGCAGGACGTTCTCGTGATAGCTGTCATTCCACCACATGGCGAGCTCGATGCCGATGCCGTCGCGCTCGCCCACGATATGGATCGGATCGCCGATCAGCGCCGATTTCGAGCGGTCGAGATAGCGCACGAATTCCCGCACCCCGCCCTCGTAATGCAGCGCGATCTCCTGGATCTCGGCATGGCGCTGGTCGCGCAGCGTGATCCGCACGCCCGAGTTCAGGAAGGCCAGCTCGCGCAGCCGATGCTCGAGCGTCTTGTAGCTGTAATCGAGATTGGAAAAGGTGCTGAGCGCGGCCAGAAACCGCACCTGGGTGCCCTTCTGGCCCTCGGCCGGGCCATCCTCGCGCAGGGGCGCGACCGCCTCGCCATGCTCAAACCGCACGAAATGCGCCTTGCCGTCGCGCCAGATGCGCAGCTCAAGCCAATCGCTGAGCGCATTGACGACCGAGACGCCCACGCCATGCAGCCCGCCCGAGACCTTGTAGGAGTTCTGGTCGAACTTCCCGCCCGCATGCAGCTGGGTCATGATCACTTCGGCGGCCGAGACGCCTTCGCTGGGGTGGATGTCGGTCGGGATGCCGCGGCCATTGTCAGAGACCGAGACCGAGCCGTCGCGATGCAGCACCACCGAGACCGTGTCGCAATGCCCCGCCAGCGCCTCGTCGATGCCATTGTCCACGACCTCATAGACCATGTGATGCAGGCCCGAGCCGTCATCGGTGTCGCCGATATACATGCCGGGGCGCTTGCGCACCGCCTCCAGCCCCTTCAGCACGCGGATCGACTTCGCGCCATACTCGCCCGAATTGGGATCCGCGCCCTCCGGCGACTGCCCCGGATCCTGCTCGTCTTCGACCATTTCAGTGTCCTTTTGCCCGTGCGGCCTGTGTAGCGGCCTGGCCGCGGCTTGTCACGCGCGCGTGCGCGCGGAGTCTATAGTGGGCAGAGGCGGGCTGGCTGGACGTCGCGCCCTATTGTGGGGTCGTCATCGCGCATCCAGGTTTGGTGCAGGATGTATGGGGCGCTCTTCCAATAGACTCCCTGGGAACGGGATGAGACAAGAAAAGACGCACCGGCGCGGGCTAACCTTGCTGGAGCTACTCATCGCCCTGGCCGTGCTCTCGGCGATCACGCTGGCGCCGGCGTCGAGCATCTCGATGTTTCAGAAGTTGGGGGGCAGGGTGGGTTCGACCTCTGAAGGTAACTCATACCAAAAAGTGTTATCTAAATCCATATCAAATGGCCCAATTTCATTGCCTCAGGAGTTAGTATCATTGATATTACTGAGTAAATATACAATATGTACTGAATTATCCTGGACGTTCCTTTTTTGTCGTAAAAATTGCTGTAGACTGTAATCAAGAAAAAGCACAAACTATAAATTGGCGTTATAGAAACTGATAACATCAAGTATCGAGTTATTCAGAGGCCGTCAAGATCTTTTCTTGTTTCTATATTCTCTGATATTTTATGTAATGGTATCTTAAATATCTCATGGGTATATACTGAAATAAGGGCAAATGTAAAATGAAGCGCTGCCAAAATCAGAGCGATGTATATTGCAATTTGTCGGAACCATTCTCGGTTCATTCTGAAATAAATCAGTGGTATGACCACCAAATGCAGGTTGAAAAGAAGAGTGTAATTCAGCATGGTTACTAGATAGCCGAACATTCAATGCTCCTGACAAAACCCGCTACCCAAAAAAATTTCTTTTTCTTCCACTCCCGATTTAAACCAGCTAGATGGAAGTTTATCCCCTGCTCCAAAAATACCCCAAGTATCCAGATCTGCGGCACTGTAGAAATCAATCCCCTAACTTCTGTACATGTACAGCCATCCCAAATATAATCCCAGCTGGCTCAATATTTAGAATGTAGTTCCATTTGATCAAATACCTCAGGAATCAAGTTAAAGTAAGTGCCTTCTCCCAACCCCAACGTAGTTACCGCGTTTGTCTGGGCATCGATCAGAGCAATAATTTGCGATGTAAAGTTGTTCACACCGGCCTCCCCTCTCGGATCAATATACGTGAGCGGGCTTTGGCTTGCATAGCCATAGATGCTGGGTCCGTCGATGAGGCCGAGGGGGTCGGGCTGGATATAGCGCCCGGTTGTGGGGTCGTTATTGCGCCTCCGGTTTTGGCGCAGGCCGGTCTCCATCTGGAACAACTGGCCGGGGAAGCGCATTTCGGGGGCGGGCAGGTCGATGGGCGGGCCGTCGGCGATCACCGTGGCGCTGATGTCGAACTTCGCGGTGTTTCGGGGACGTGGCAAGAGTGTAGATGATGTTGCAGTATCGTCAAAATGGACAACCTTCAAAGGTTGCTCTATGTTTTCCAAATGTTGATCAGCATATATCGGCCCTGCACGGCAATATAGATATTGCAACTAAGCCTATCACATATTGTGCCTGGGCCGAGCGGGATTTCCGCTAAAAACAGTTTTGCCTTTGAATAATCAAAGTCTACATCTTCACCAAATGCATCTTCGAAAACACTCAATATGTGGGAATCAAAACCTCTTTGGAACCTTTTATCCAATTGAAGTATAGATAAAGCCATTTTATTGTCGATATCAATGATATAAAATACCGATGGATCAGAGAAAGGAAATGGATTAACAGTTCTTTTTGTTGAGACCAATTTGTATTCATCTAAAATTATGGCTCCAAGCCGCTTGAATGTTGCATTCTCTTGCCCGTAATAAATTAATGCAAAAAACATATATGCAGATAAAGCCAATGCTAGATATGCAAAGATAATGTACGTTAAGTATCTCACAATGATTTTTAACTTAGCGGACACAGCATGCTCTCCCAGAAAAGGGCCGCTCTTCGATTCTCACTGGTATTTTCAAAGGGCTTCACTTCCCATGGCCAAAGGTAACAGTTTTCTCGGGTTGAGACGGCCAAAATCGGTCACTGCCGCCGGGGTGACCACCACCTGTTTGGGACGGGCTATTCGGGAAAGCGCTCGCCTGCCGATGGTGCGCGTCCGGGCAGCCAGGTTTCATGCACATGCAGCCAGACCACCCCGCCCGGCGCGTCGGGCGCGGCCCGCATCAACACCGTAGTCAGCCGGGCCGACAGCTCCTCGCCGCGCTCGTGCCATTCCTCATAGGTCGCCAGACCCAGCCCGGGCGCGATCTCGCGCGCCGTGGCGTTTTCAACGCGGATGCTGAAGATGGCGCGGTCCTCGGCCAGCGCGCCGTGAATGCCGTAAAACTCCTCCACAAGCGCCGCATGCGCGGTGCGGGTGCCATTGGGGCTGATCACCTCAAGTTCGGGCGCCAGCGCGGCTGAAAACGGCAGGAAGGCGGCGTCTGTCTTTGGAACGGCGCCGACAAGCCACGCCTCGAGCACGACATGGAGGCGTTCGGTCTCGGCAATGCAGAGTTCGGCCAGGGTCATTGCAGTCTCCTCGGTCTTGGGTGGGATGATCAGCCGGGCTCTGGGTGCAGGCGCGAGCCGGCGCTGCTCTCCTCCACGCGCAGGCGCAGCGCCGCGCCCGGAAAATCGGCAAAAAGCTCGGGCCCGGTGCCGGTCATCCAGACCTGGGCGCCAAGCGCGGTGATCTCGGCATAAAGCGACGCGCGGCGCCCGTCATCGAGATGGGCTGCGACCTCGTCGAGCAGGAGAAGCGGGGCCGCGCCGGTGGCCTCGGCCAGGGCCCGGGCATTGGCAAGCACCAGGCTGATCAGCAGCGCCTTTTGCTCGCCGGTCGAGCAGAGCCGCGCAGGCTGGTCCTTTGCCGCATAGATCGCGGCAAGATCGCTGCGATGCGGCCCCGTCAGACTGCGCCCGGCGGCCCGGTCGCGGTCGCGTCCCCGGGCCAGTGCAGCGGCAAAATGCGCCGAAAGCTGGTGAGCGGCATCCTCCCAGGGCGCATCCGGGTCCGGCACGGGCGGGTCGCCATCGGGATGCTCCAGCGCCAGATGGGCCCGGGGAAAGGCGCTGGGGCTGGCCCCGCCGCCCGCGCTTTCCTGCGCCGCGGTCAGCCGCGCGATGGCATGGGCGCGGTTGAGCTCGATCTCGGCGCCTGCGCGGGCCATCTGCGCCTCAAGCGCGCCATACCAGCGCGGATCGCGCACATCTTCCTTCAGGAGCCGGTTGCGCTCGCGCATCGTCTTTTCGTACTGGATCGCCGCCTCGGCATGCCCGGGGCGAAAGCTCATCGCGATCCGGTCGAGAAA
>JBCBKN010000216.1:0-7910 GCA_038521775.1 Pseudomonadota bacterium
AAAGGCAAAATATGAAAAAATTAGAATAAATATTCTTTTAGAGAACTCGTTTCTTCTATAATTGCTTGAAACAATATATTCATATTTTGCCTTTTTTTGTATAATGTATGTTTTCATTTTTTCATTTTTTAACAACACTAACTCACTAATTTTGATCTTTCTTTTTCTATTTATTGCATTTTTGGGTAATCAAAATTTGTGGATTATGCAAATTTTTGCCGAGGAATTCGGCGTTTCGGATCTGCAGGGCAATTACTCGCGGACCTATTCCTGGATGGCCAACCAGCTTGGGCATATGACGCTGGGGCTGGGCACCGCGCTCGCCGCGGTCTGGGCGATCGAGCTCTGCGGGTCGGTCCTGAACGATCTCATCGATGGCGCGGATGCGATCCATCCTGGCGGCGGGTTGCCTGTGCCGGGCCCGGCGCCGCGCAGCTATGTGATTGCAACGGTTGCCTTTTCCCTGATTGTCGCCTTTGCGATTTACATGCTATCGCCGCGCCAAAAGATCCGCGGGGGGTTGCTGGCGGTGCGGATCTGGGGGTTGATCGCCGGGCTAGGCTTTCTGCTCGGTGCGCTGCTGCTGACGCTGGGCGGGCTGGGCGTGCCGGTCCTGTCCGAGGCACGCCTGCCGTTCTTGTTCTGGTTTCGCGAGGGCGGCGGGGCCAGCCCGGCTCTGGCAGCGCTGCATGCCCAGAACACGCTGATCGGGCTGGGGGCGGCCGGCTTCTCGCTGGCGATCTGGACGGTCAAGGAGTTTTGTTCCGATCAGGTCACCACGGCAGATCTGCTTGCCCGGGCCGAGCAGCACCGCGATGCCTCGGCGGCCAACAGCACCGGCGCGGGCGTGCGCGACGCGATGATGGATGAAAGCATCTGGGACAGCCGCACCGACTGGTTCTTCTACCTCGCCGGTGCGGCCATGGCCGTGGGCATCATTGCCAGCCATCCCGACGCCAAGACCGGATTTTCCGAAAGCGCGATGGAACTCGCCGCAGTGGGCGCGTTTGTCTTGCTCTTTGTCATTCTCGGCCGGGTCTACAGCTACCGCCAGCAGACCATCGACCGGGTCGGGGCACCCTATGCCGAACGGCTGGCATTCCTGCGCAGCGGGGTGGAATGGGTCGCGTCGTCGGGCGGTGCGGCCGCGCCCGGCCAGGATGCGCTGGACCGGCTGGGCGCGTTCGCCTGCGCCCAGGCCAAGGCACGCGCGGCCGATCCAAACACGCCCGCGCCCAGCGCGCATCTGATCGTCATCGGCCCGCGCGGCGCCGGCAAGACCCCGCTGATGGTCAGCCTTGCCAACGAGGCGGCGCTGTCCTCGCTGCCCGCTGGCAATCCCTTCACCGTGACGCCGACCGACCAGCGGGTTCGGGCCCGCTACACCCTGTATCACCGCGCCCGGCTCGATGAGGCGGCAGACCCGGCGCATCGCGCCTGGCAGGACAAGATGCAAAGCACGGGCACCACGCCCGACGGCAATGTGGTGCTTGTCGAAGGGCGCCTGCTTTATGCACTGGCGACCAGCGATTTTGCGGTTATCAATGACATCCCGCGCGATGAACTTCGTGGCGCACCTTCTGCGCGGCTGGACGCCCTTATCGAACAGCTCACCACGCCCGGGCGCCGGGTCGTCTGGGCGATCGATCCGCAAAGCGAGGCGGCACATGCAGAAACGCTGGCCCGAGGGGCGGTCGATGAAAAGGCGGGGCAGTCACGGGCGGGGACTGCTCCGGTGCGCGTGACCGAGGACGCGCCGGCCGCGCTGCTGCGCAAAGCCCTGCTCGAACAGGCTGAAACGGCCGGGTTCTCGCTGGATGTCGCGATCCTGCGCACCCGTCCCTCGCAACCCGATGCGTCGGTCGAGACGGATGACCCGATGGACGAGCCATCAGGTGACACGCCGGAGGACAGTCTCAACGCTGCGCCAGAACCGCCGCAGGATGCCCCACCCGATGCCGGACCGGGCTCCCAGCCGGGCGGCGGCGGTGCGGGTGGACCGGCACGATCGTGACCACATCGCGGGCCGCAATGCCCGGCCAGGTGAGGACGAGGGCATGACCGCCGAGGCGCCCGGCACGGATGGCGCGTCCGCCGCGCTGTCCTTGCGGATCCTGGCGACCACCGATCTGCATATGAACCTGCTGGCCTATGACTATTACGCCGACCGGCCCAGCGATGCGGTGGGGCTTGCACGCACCGCTGCGCTGATCGATGCCGCGCGCGCCGAGGCAACCAACTGCTTGCTCTTTGACAATGGCGACGCGCTGCAGGGCACGCCGATGGGCGATGTCGCGGCCGCTCCCGACGGGATGATGCCGGGCGAGACCCATCCGATGATCGCCGCGATGAACGCCCTGCGCTACGATGCCGCCGCCCTCGGCAACCATGATTTCGGCTTCGGGCCGGAATTTACCGCACGCACGGTTGCGCAGGCGCAGTTTCCGGTGCTTTCGGCCAATATCGCCCACAGGCTTGGCGAGACGCCGCTCGAGGATGCGCTGTTTCAACCCCCGTACACATGCATTGCGCGGACGTTTGTGGATGAGGCCGGCGCGCCGCGCATGCTGACCATCGGCCTTCTGGGCCTCCTGCCCCCGCAAACCACCCTGTGGGAAGGCCGCCATCTGGCCGGGCGGCTGCACACACGCTGCATGATCGAGGCGGCATCGGCCTGGCTGCCGCGGCTCTTGGCCGAGGGTCCCGATCTGGTGATCCTGCTCGCCCATTGCGGCATCGATGCCGAACCGGCACAGCCGAAAATGGAGAACGCCGCCCTCCACCTGGCTGCCATGGAGGGGGTCGATGTGGTGATTGCCGGCCACCAGCATCTGGTTTTTCCGGGTCCCGACCATCCCCATGCCCCCGGCCTCGACCCCGAAAACGGGCTGCTGGCGGGAAAGCCCGCCGTGCTTCCGGGGTTTTTTGGCAGCCATCTGGGCGTGATCGATTTGCGGCTGCGCGCCGGGTCCGGCGGCTGGCGCGTCACGCAAAGCGCGGTCTCTGCCCGTCCCATCGCGCGCATGGGGCCCGACGGCCCCTCTGCCACGGTCGGCGATGCGCCGGCGGTGCTGTCGGCGGCCGCGCCAGCGCACAGCCGCACATTGGACATGATCCGCCGTCCGGTCGGCCATGCCGCCCGCCCCCTGACCAGCTATTTTGCGCAGGTGGCGGACGCGCCGGCGCTGCGCCTGGCGGCCGAGGCCCAGGCCTGGCATCTTGCGCATCTGGCGCGCGACACCGACTGGGCGGATCTGCCGCAGCTCTCGGCGGTCTCGCCCCTCAAGGCAGGCGGCCGGGCCGGGCCGGAAAGCTACACCGATGTGCCGGCCGGCCCGATGAGCCTGCGCAACATTGCCGACATCTTCGTTTATCCCAACAGCTTTCGGGCCGTTGCCGTGACCGGCGCCGCTTTGGTCGAATGGCTGGAGATGTCGGCCAGCCAGTTCCTGCGCATCACGCCCGGCGCGCTGGACGCACCGCTCATCGACCCGGCCTTTCCAAGCTTCAATTTCGACGTGATTGCGGGGCTGAGCTATCAGATCGATCTCACCCGGCCGCCGCGCTACCGGCCCAATGGCAGGCTTTGTGTGCATGACAGCCGCAGGGTCACCGCGCTGCACCATGCCGGCACCCCGGTTGCGCCCGAGGCGCGCTTTCTGGTGGCCACCAATGATTATCGCGTGGCGGGCGGCGGGGGGTTTGCCGCATTGACCGGCGCCGAGCTGGTCTTTGCGCCGACCGAAACCAGCCGCGACATCCTGGTGCAGCATATCGCACAGAACGGCCTCGCAGATCCGCCCGACGCGCCGATCTGGCGCTTTGTGCCCCTGCCGGGAACCACAGCCCTCTTTGACAGCGCACCCCAGGCAGCGCTGCATCTGCCGCTGGCCCATGGGCCGCGGATCGAGGCGGCATATCCCACCCCCGGACCGGCGGGGTTTTCCCGCTACCGGATCTATCTCTAGCGGTGCCCGGACAGCGCTCAGTCACGCCCTGCCAGAGCCGGATCTGTGGCGCCCATGGCCGCCCGGCTGACACGATGCTTGGCTGACATGGCGGTTTGTAGCGCCCGGTCGTGGGGTCGTCATCGCGTATCAAGTTTTGGTGCAGGCTATGGGACACTCATCCAAGGGAAGGCCTGGGAGCCGGTCGATAAAGGATAGGACTCGCCCGCGCGGGCTGACCTTGCCGGAGCTGCTCATCGCCCTCGCCGTGCTGTCTGCGATCACGCAGGCGCTGATGTCGAATATCGCGGTGTTTCGGAGGGTGGCCAGCAATGTAGACAGGGCAGACGAAAAAATCGGTAAGAAAAACTGCCAACACCGATCTACATCTCCTTCACGGGCCCACATTTTTTAAAAGTACAGACAAGAATTCTGTTTGCATCCTTAATACGAATATTAGTGTGATTTTTATGGTTAGAACTATTATGAAAACAATGCTTAACCTACTTGCCTTCTTTCTATATGCATAATAACTTGTAATGATTATTAACGATATATATGTTACTGGATTTAACAATAAAAATATCAAATACTTATTCAAGATATAGAATTCAAATATACTGTAATCCACTTCGGTCGATTTATCACCAAATATTTCTGTCCTCCAGACGCCGCTACCGATGTATGGGATCACAAATAGAATCGCTGTAGAAAAATATGCAGCTACAAGTTAGTATTTCTCAAAAATTAACTCCTTATACTTTCTGTTAATGGCAAATGGAATCATCCAAATCAGCAGTACATACAATAAAATTTGGGCCCCAATTTCTACAGAAAACATACCACTTTACTTTCCACAGTACCTATCTGGGCACTCAACGGACCAATACCCATCCCACACTCCGTGATACAGCCCTGCAGGGAAGTCGAAACACCAGAATGTCTCATCGATCAATGGGTCGACGAATAAGTATCGAAGCTGACCAACAAAACCTCCAACGATCAATGAAACAGTTCCAACCGAACCTCTTGTGCAAAACGATGCAGAAAATTCGTCCGAGCAGCAAGACATGTTGCAATTGAGATGTCGATTTCACGGCTCACTGGGTTGAGCTTTACGGGTGCTTTTGTCACGGCAGCGGGGCCGACGGCCGCACGAGCCCCGCGGCCAGACGCCGGGATTCGGGCAAGAAGAGCGCCGCCTGCGCGACACAAAGCGCCGCCATGACCAAGAGCTGATCGGCAAAGCCGATGCCCGCATCGATCAACACGCCCGTGATCCCGGGCCCGACGGCCGTGGCGATCACCATCACCGTCATAGCGAGGGCGCGGACCGAACCCAGATGTCGGGTGCCCCATATCCGCGGCAACAGCGCGCCCCACAGCGTGTTGGCCATGCCCATCGCCAGCCCCATCGTGGCCAGGCCCAGATACCAGGCCGCAATGCCCGGACCCAGCGCGATCACCACACAGCCCGCCGCAAGCGGCAGAAGATAGACCGGCAACAGACGCTCGGGCCCGAACCGGTCGGCGATCATGCCGGTGGCGAGCGAGGTGACGATGGCGATCGCGGCATAGGGCATGAAGGCCGGCGCCATCTCGATCAGCGCCCAGCCCTTGGTCTCGCCCAGATGCACCTGGTGAAACACCGCAACCGTGCCGATAAAGCCCGGCAGCACCATGCCGGGCATCAGCGCCAGAAACACGCGGCTGCGCAAAACCTCGGCGCGGGACCAGTGCCGCCCGGCCAGGCCCGGCGGCGCCTCGCCGGTGGCCTCGGCCCCTTGCGGCACGCGCGGCCGGGCCAGAACCCAGGCAAAGAACGGCGCCAACCCCAGCACCAGCAGCACCGCGACCACGCCCCAGGTTTCGCGCCAGCCGATCAGGCCGGTCGCCAGCACCACCAGCGGCGGCAGCACCATCTCGCCCAGCGCATAGCCCAGGCTTGCCACGGCAACCGCGCGGCCGCGGCTGGCCACGAACCAGCGGCCCATCGCCGTCATCGCGATATGACCCATCATGCCCTGCCCGCAAAACCGCAGCCCGAAGACCAGCAGCACCAGCAGCCAGAGCGCTTGATGCAGCGCCATGCCCGCCGCGACCCCGGCAAAGGCCAGCGCAATCATCGGCGCCAGCCGGTGCGGCGGCACAGTGTCGGCCCAACTGCCGCGCGCCAGCAACAGGGCGGCCGAGCCGAGGGTGGCGAGCGTGTAGATCCCGCCCCAGTCGCCATCGCTCAGCCCATGTGCCGCCTTAATCTCGCCAGCAAAAAGCGAAATGAACCAGGTCTGGCCGAAAGAGGAGGCAAAGGTCAGCACCAGCCCGGCGCCAATCCAGCGCCGGTTTGTCAGGAAAAAATTTAGCATGACCGCCCGTATAGGCGAGCTTGCCGGGTTTCGATACAGCCAAGGTGCCTCACATGCGGCCCTGTCTGGTCCGACCTGGCGGTGGGCAGAACGCGGGCGCAACGGGAAGGAAACCACGCCCATGTTTTTTGCAGTATTTACCCGCATTTGGCCCGCTCTGCGCGTGCTCGTGACGCTTTCCGCGCTCGCCTTTGCAATGTCGCTGCCGATCATTGCACGCGCCGGCGATCCGGTGATCGAGTTTGCGGCCGACGATCCGGTGATGTCCTCGGCGATCACCCGGGCCCGGGCGACCCTGCCGGATTTTCTCGACCGCGTCGCCGATCCCGACACCCGGATGCATTCGCCCGTCCTGAAGATCGCCTACACCACACCGTCGGGCGGTGGCGAGCATGTCTGGGTCGATCGGCTCAGCATCGGCGTGGACGGCACGCTGTCCGGTCATATTGCCAACGATCCGGTGAACCTGCCGCAGATCCGCTTCGATGACCATGTGCAGATCGATCTGTCGCGGGTCAGCGATTGGGGATATGCGCAGGACGGTCTGCTGCACGGGTATTACACGCTGCGGGCGATGCTGCCACGGCTGCCCACGGCCGATGCCGCCGCCTATCGTGCGGTGCTGGCGCCGCTTCCTGCCAGCTGAACCGGCCCTTTCGGCCGCCCCGTCGAAGGCCCCGTCAAAAACCCCGTCAAACGCTCCTTCAAAAGCCCCGTCAAAGGCCATGTCCGCACCCCCGCCCGTAGCCCCGCCCGCAACCCCAGCTGCAATGCGGTTTGCTGCAATGCGGCGGACAGACGCGGTTTGGCGCGTTTTGGCGCCTTAAGACCGCTTGCACGGGCGCGCGGGGCATGGTTTACGTGCCCAAACTGCAAGAGGGCCGTCCGATGGAGAAGTTTACGACGCTCACCGGGGTCGCCGCCCCTCTGCCGCAGATCAATGTCGATACGGACATGATCATCCCAAAGCAGTTTTTGAAAACCATCAAACGCTCGGGTCTTGGCAAGAACCTCTTTGACGAAATGCGGTATCTGGAAGACGGGTCCGAGAACCCGGATTTCGTGCTCAACAAACCGGCCTATCGCGAAACCAAGATCCTGGTGGCCGGCGAGAATTTCGGCTGCGGGTCAAGCCGCGAGCATGCGCCCTGGGCGATCCTCGATTTCGGGATCCGCTGCGTCATCGCGCCCAGCTTTGCCGATATCTTCTTCAACAACTGCTTCAAGAACGGCATCCTGCCGATCACCCTGCCGCAGGAGGAGGTCGACAAGCTGATGGCCGATGCCGAGCGCGGCGCCAATGCGGTGGTGACGGTCGATTTGGAGCGGCAGGTGATCAACGGGCCGGATGGCGGCGAGATCGCCTTCGACGTCGATGCGTTTCGCAAACATTGTCTGCTCAACGGGCTTGACGATATCGGGCTGACCATGGCCAAGGAAACCGACATTGCGGCGTTTGAAACCCGCATGGGAGCCAGCCAGCCCTGGCTGTGACGGGCACAGCAACACTACGGGGCACAGCAACACTACGGGGCACAGCAACACTACGGGGCACAGCAACACTACGGGGCACAGCAACACTACGGGGCACAGCAAC
>JBCBKN010000217.1:0-7896 GCA_038521775.1 Pseudomonadota bacterium
AGCGATCCGAAGGCCCTGTCCATTCCCTTTCTCGTCAAGGTCGCACTGGCCGCCCTGGATGCGACCGGCATTGAGCGGTTTCATCTCTCGGGCCATTCCATGGGCGGTCTGACGGCGCTGTTGCTTGCGCATGACTGCCCGCACCGGGTGCTGAGCTTCGCGAATATCGAGGGGAATATCGCGCCCGAGGATTGCTTTCTGTCGCGGCAGATCATCGAACATCCCGCGGACACGCCTCAGGGATTTGCCAGGGGCTTTAGGGAGCGGGTGCGCGCGCGGCCGGAATACGGGTCTGCGGTCTATGCCGCGGCCTTGCCGGCAAAGGTGCGCGACAGCTCCTTTGAGCCGATCTTCACCTCAATGGTGCATCTTTCGGACAGCGCCCCCCTGATGGAGATGTTCACCGGGCTGCCCTGTCCCCGGTGTTTTGTGTACGGGGCCCAGAACCGCCATCTGTCCTATCTGGCCGCGCTGCCGAAGACGGGCGTTCAGGTCATTGAAATCCCGCATTCCGGGCATTTCCCGATGTACTCAAATCCGCCCGCGCTATGGGCCGCATTGGCGGCGTTTCTGGAACGGCATGATCCAGCCGCGTGAGACTGGCAGGCGTTGTCGTTGGTCGTTCTGTCAACTCTCCAGACGCCGATCTGGACCTCAACCGTCCCGCCTCACGTCAACGCCGCTTTCGCGCCAGATATCATGCACCTGATCCCAGGGTGGCGGCTGGTCGGCGAGAAAGCCGATGGTTTTGCCCGTCGCAAAACTGGAAAATGCCTTGATCGCGTGCCGGTGCGCGCCGCGATAAAGGAACCGGCGCATCGCCTGCTCGCTGTCCCAAACGGTCAGGGTGTGGTGAATGCCGTTGATTGTGCGCGCGTCGGCCGAGATGTTGCCCTCGGACTGCTTCGCCTGAGCCATTGAGCGAACTGCGTGATACCAAAACCGCGGCATATGCCAGATTTTTTGCATCTGTAGCCCCGTAATCGAGACGTATACTTGGGTTTTGGACATGCCGAATGGGGCCTGTTCATGTGTTCAGAGCAGCGGTACTGATGATTACGCGATAGCTTCTGGGGCAGATCACTTCATGAGTAACTGTGTGGAGCGCCGCTGCCTTCCACGCCACCAAACACGTCGAACTGACCCCCCTGACCCAACCCTGCGCGATCATTGACGCCAAACGGGCCTATTTTTTCAAACGGGCCGGCCTATTTAAACTTTTAACGCCGTTCTAACGCTGAACTCACGCTGCGTTCGCGGCATTTCGGGACACTGCGCGGACCGAGTCACCTGGCCCTGCAGAGTTGAAAGCGCCCATCCCCATGAAGCCGAACTGCGATGGAATGAGCGGTGGTTACGTCACGGCCCCTGTAATGTCTGGGCGCCTCGCGCTGTGGCTCGGTTTTGCGGATGGCCGCGCGCCCCGGTATCCCGATTCTTCCCGCCTGCTGAGCCGAATCTCAAAGAGGCCGGGCAATGCCGGTCGCTGCACCATTTCGCGCTTGCATGAACTTCATCGAACAGAGGATTAGCCAAATGTCCGGACTTGTGGTTCTCGATATCGCCATCTCAATTGTCTTCCTGATCTTGGTCTTCAGCATATTTGCCACGGCAGCCCAAGAGGCAATCGCGCAAATGCTGGCCTGGCGGTCCGCCGCTTTGCAGCAGTTCCTGCGAAATATCCTTGAAGATGAGATCGATCAGTTTCTCAAACAGCGCCAGATCAAAGCGCTGCATGGGCCTGCAACAGGGTTTGGGAGCGTGTGTGGGATTCTACTGTCCAGTCGCACCCGTGTGCCATCCGCGATCGATCCGGTCGTTTTTGCGCGCGCCCTGATCGAGTTCGCCAAAGGCAGGCAAGCGCTTGAGGAGCTGATCGCGAGCATCAAGGGGCAGGCCAAAGACGCCGAGGAGGCTGTTGCGCACTGGTTCGACGCGTCGATGGACCGGGTGTCCGGGTGGTACAAGCGTCGCGCGCAGCTGGTCCTGTTCCTGCTTGGCCTTAGCATGGCAGCCGCGACCAACGCCGACCTCATCGCCTTTGCACGACATATGGCGCAGGACGACGCTGCGCGCCAGGCGCTGGTCGATCAGGCCAGCTCAATTGCAGCGCTGGAGGATCTGGCACAGGCGCGGGCGGTGCTCAATGGCGAGCCTTCGGGTACGTCCGAGACACCCGAAACGCCCGAGACACCCGAGACACCCGAGACGCCCGAAACACCCGAGATGCCCAAGACGCCCGAGAGGTCCGAAACCCCAATCACGCCGGCCGCGTTTGTCAAGCAGCTGACGAAGCTGGTCACCGATCTGCAGACCGCATCCGGGCTGACCACCCTGACCGATCGGAGTCTGGCCAATCTGCCAGGTTGGCTGCTCATGGCGCTAGGCGTGATGCTTGGCGCGCAATTTTGGTTCGATTTGCTCAAACGCTTTGTGTCGTTGCGTGCGGCGGTGTCGCGAACGCCCACCGACTCTCAAAAATAAAGACATCCATTTCAAGACCCTAACTCTTTGGAGGACCAGTATGACACTTCCCAAACTGACGGCCCGGCGTGCCGAGGCGCTGGCCCGGCGTGTGGCGGCGGCCGAAACCGCCACTGCCGCGCCGTTTCCGAAACCGCGCAACAACGATCAGGAGAAGGCGCCCTACATCTACAACTTCACCAAGGGCCTGCAGCATGACCCCGAGACAGGGCTTTTGTTCGATCCGGCCGATTATGAGGCGTTTCAGGCCGGCACGGTCGACCCGGACCCCGCCGTCTTTGCCGTGGTGCCATTGAACAAGGATCTGACGCTGATCTCGGCAGAGCTGCCGTCCGGCATGAACCCTGCCGACCGCTTCCGCGAGTGGGAAAGCCCCACCGCCGGCCTGGCCTTTGTGCTGCAAGGGCCCGACCCGCTGGCGGTCGGCATCCCGCGCGCACCGCGCGCAGGTTCGGCCGAGCTCGCCGCCGAAATGGCCGAGGTCTATCAAATGGCGCTGCATCGCGATCTGCCGGTCGCGGCCTTTATGGACGAAACGCTGGTCGCGGCCATGACCAGTTCGAAAAAACCGGGCAAGAAGCCCAGCGCCGCGGTCGGCACTGCGCTGCAAGGGGACCACGAAAGGGTGGCGGCGGATGCGGGGCGCCTCAGCGGCATGCGGTGGTTCCGCGGCATCACCAATTCGCTCGATGAAGGCGACCCGCTGCTGCGCGCACGCCGGCGCTGCGGTCAGTCCCAGGCCGCCGGCACGATCTATCGCGGGGCGGGTGAAGACCCGTGGCCGACCCCCTTCGTCTCACAGTTTCTGGTGATGGGCACGGGGCCGGATCGCACCAGCGGCATCATCACCTATGGCGCGCAGCGCATCGATCAAAAGGTGCGGGTGGCCGAGCCGAACCGGGACTATATGACCACCTGGCAGGACTGGTCGGATGTGCAGAACGCCTGGCAGGCGCGCATTGCGCTCGACCTGGCCTCGGCCGGCAATGACACGGGCGGCGCCAAAAAACCCTGGCCCGAATTTGTGACCTCAGGCGGCGTCGTTGCGTTCCGGCCCATCGCGACGCTGCGCGATCTGGCCACCTATGTGCATGACGATCAGCTCTATCAGGCCTATCTGAACGCCGCGCTGATCCTTTTGGGCGAGGGGGCGAGTGTCGATCCCGGCATCCCCTATCACCGGAATGCGCGTCTGGCCGGGGACAATCGCGAACCCTTTGCCATGTTCGGCGGACCGCATCTGCTGACCCTGGTCACCGAGGTTTCCAGCCGTGCGCTGCGGGCGGTGCGGGCAACCAAATTCTCGGTGCACCGGCGGCTGCGGCCCGAGGCGATGGGCGCGCTTTTCCACACTGTTCTGTGGGGCTATGACCCGGCGGGCGAGGGCGCCTTTGACTTCAGCCATCCCGTGCAGGGGCCGGCCCGGCGCAGCTTGGGCAATCTCATTGCGCCCTATCTGGTGCCGCAAGGCTTTGAGCTTGAGCCGGTGCTGCAGGAGGTTCTGACCGAGATCCGGCATCACAACGAACATCTCAACAAGACCGATGCCGACGAGAACCCGCGCAACAGCTGGCTCTTGCCGATGGCCTTTCCGGAAGGCTCGCCCATGCATCCCGCCTATGGTGCCGGCCATGCCACTGTGGCCGGGGCCTGCGTCACCGTGCTCAAGGCCTTCTTTGACATGGGCACGCCCGATCACCGCAAGATGCTGGTCGAACCGGGGGGTGCGGCCCTGATCGCGCACAAAACCCGAGAGAACGATCCGGAACCGGATCTGATCGAGGTGCCGATCGATCAGGGCCTTACTGTGCTGGGCGAGCTCAACAAACTGGCCTGGAACATCTCGAACGCCCGCAACATCGCGGGGGTGCATTACTACACCGATTACATCGAATCGGTGCTGTTGGGCGAAGCCGTGGCCATCGGCATTCTGCGCGAGCAGATGCTAACCTATTGGAACGGACGCCATTACAGCGACGAGGGCAAGGCAACCGAGACCCCGGGCGAGGCCGTGCCGAGCGAGGCGGTGAGCATGGATCTGCCGCTCTTTACACGCCGTACCTTGCCTAAGGTGCTGCTCGATGGCGCCGATTTCGGCCCCAGCGACCCGGTGGTCGAGATCCGCATCCGCGAGGATGGCAGCCTGAGCAAGCTGCGCTGACCAATCGACCAGGGCAGGCCCCCTTGCCCTGGTCACAAACCAACCGCGCCGCGACCGAGGACGCATTGGCCCATTTGATGCGGCCCATTTGATGCGGAGCTGCGCATCCGCAGAGATCGAAACCGGCACGGCCGGAAGTTAAGGATACGGTAAACCGCACCGTTTTTAAGTCGCCGGAGGCCTCTAAGTTGCCGAAGGTCTTTAAGTTGCCGGAGGCGTGCCGCCGTTACTCAGGGCGGCATTGATCCATTGGCCGTCGTTGCGTCGCCTCGTGGACAGGTTTCAGTGCATAACTCATTCGTGAAAATCTGTTGGAGGCATCTTCGCGGGCCTTGAACTAGCTTCCCCCTCGCCTGACAACGGGTACGATCCAGTGCCAACGCAAAGAAGGAACTCCAATGTCTGCTCTGACCAAGAATTTTGCCCTGGCAGCCTCTGTCGCGACCGCTGTGGCGGCCCTTTCCGCCGCGCCGGCCAATGCGCAGGCCATGGAAAAATGCTACGGCGTCTCGCTCGCCGGTGAGAATGACTGCGCCGCGGGCCCCGGCACCACCTGCGCGGGCACCTCGACGGTGGATTACCAGGGCAATGCCTGGACGCTCGTGCCCGCCGGCACCTGCGCCGAGATCGATCTGCCGGTGATGGCCGATGGCACCGAGCGGACCGGCTCGCTGGAAGAGCTTGACCGCGACCTTCCCAGCTGATTTGTCACAGGCGTCGAGGCGCGGCGCTGCGTCGCGCCCTGACGGCTGAGCCAGGGACATCTGAGGATATCTTCGCCACCCCGCCGAGCGCGCCCATTGCCCAATGGTTTCTTCCGGTTCACCATCGCGTGGAAACGACATGACCGAGCCCGCACTGCCCGACCAACCCGGCATTGGCTATAAACCACAGCATTTCTCGGCGATATGCGCGGATCCCACCCCGGTTGCCTGGCTTGAGATCCATGCGGAAAACTACATGGGCGCCGGTGGCCGGCCCCATGCGCAGCTGCGCCATCTCGCGGAGACGCTTGCTGTCTCGGTGCATGGCGTTGGCCTGTCGATCGGCGGGGAAGGGCGGCTTGACGCTGAACATCTGGCGCGTCTGAAGCATCTGTGCGACTGGCTGCGCCCGGCGAGCTTTTCGGAGCATCTGGCCTGGTCGAGCCATGGCACGGCGTTTCTCAACGACCTTTTGCCGCTGCCCTACACCACTGAAACGCTGATGCGGGTTGCGTCGCATATCGACGAGGTGCAGGAGGTTCTGGGCCGCAGGATGCTGCTGGAAAACCCGTCGAGCTATCTGGCCTTTGCCGCATCGACCTGGTCGGAAACCGATTTCCTGGCAGAACTCGTGCGCCGGACCGGGTGCGGGCTGCTGCTTGACGTCAACAATGTCTTTGTCTCCGCGACCAATCTGAACTATGCGCCGCGCGAGTATATCGATGCCGTGCCCATCGAGGCGGTGGGCGAGATCCATCTGGGCGGTCACGATGAGGATGAAGATGAGGCCGGCGCCCCGCTTTTGATCGACAGCCATGGGCGGGCGGTGGTCGATCCCGTCTGGGCGCTGCTCGACCACACGCTTGCGCGGAGCGGACCGCGCCCGCTGCTTGTCGAATGGGACACCGATGTGCCGGACTGGCCGGTGCTGGCGGGCGAGGCGCAGCGCGCAAAAGCAGCGCTTGAGCGGTGCCGGCGGCCGGTCGCAGCGGAATGAGCGTGCCTGCCGGCCCTCTGCCCGATCAGGCCGCGTTTCGCACGGCCCTGCTCGATGCGGCGCAGCCCTACCCGCAGGGAGTGCAGGACGCATCCGGCCGCCCGGCGCAGAAACGGTTCGACGTCTATCGCAACAATGTCGCCGTGTCGCTCACCGAGGCCTTGGAGACCGCCTTCCCGGCCCTGCGGGCCTTGGTTGGAGACGACTTCTTTCGGGCCATGGCGGGGGTGTTCTTGCGGGCGCATCCGCCAAGCTCGCCCGTGATGATGTTTTATGGCGCGCAGATGCCCGAATTTCTGCGCGGTTTTCCGCCGGCGGCCGGGCTTGCCTATCTGCCCGACATTGCCCAGCTGGAGCTTGCGCTGCGCCGCGCCTATCATGCCGCCGATGCCACGCCCTTGGCGCCGGAGGCTTTGCAAGCGCTTGATCCCGATGCGCTGGCTGGGGCAAGGATCAGCCTGGTGCCGGCGGCAATTCTGGTGAGCTCCGCGCATCCCCTCTATGACATCTACCGTGCGGCCACCCGGCCCGATACGCCAAAGCCCCGCGCCGAGGCCCAATCGGTGCTCGTCACCCGGCCCGATCTTGATCCGCAGCTCGACCCGCTCGCCCCGGCATCCGCCCGGCTGATCGCGGCCTTGCGCGCCGGAACGCCGCTGGGTGCGGCGGCCGAGGCGGCGGGGCCGGATCTCGACCTTGGCGCGGCTCTCCATCTTCTTCTTGCGCGTCAGGCGCTTCACTCCGTCACGACCAACTGACAGGAACACCCATGCTGACCATGGCCAACCGCATAGGGGCGCGGCTCGATCTTGCCGCGACCCCGGCATTGACGACCCTTGCCCGCTTTCTCTTTGCCGCGGTGCTTTTGCTCTATTTCTGGAATGCCGGGGTCACCAAGCTGGGCGAGGGGGTGGCCGGCCTGTTTCAGCCCTCGATGGGCGCTTATACGCAGATCTTTCCCAAGGCGATGGAGGCCGTTTCCTATGACGTGTCGCAGCTGGGCATCTTCCACACGCTCGTGGCGCTGGCCGGCACCTGGGCCGAGTTCATCCTGCCGGCGCTGATCGTGCTGGGCCTGCTCACCCGGCTGGCGGCCCTCGGCATGATCGGTTTTGTGCTGGTGCAGAGCCTTGTTGACCTCTACGGCCACGGGCTGATCGACCAGCCGGCAACCTTCGGCGCCTGGTTCGACCGGATCCCCGACAGCGCAATCCTCGACCAGCGCGCGTTCTGGATGTTGCTTCTGCTGCTTCTGGTCCTCAAGGGCGGCGGGCCGCTCTCGCTCGACCGGGTGCTTTTCGGCCGCCGGGACTGAGCGGCGCGTGCGACGTCAGGTTTCGCCCCCAGGGCTCGGTCAGCGCGGGTTTGTAACCCGGGCGGCCAGGTCGGGATTGAGGCCGGCGCGCACAATGTCGATCGGCACGGCAACCGCCACCGGCCCCGCCGCGGCCGGGGCGACAACGCCCGGGGCGAAGTGAAACGTAAAGGCGCTGATCAGTCCGGGATCCGCGGCTGTTGCCGTAAGGGTGAAGTTTTGCAGGACGGCAAGG
>JBCBKN010000218.1:0-7853 GCA_038521775.1 Pseudomonadota bacterium
GGGATCATGATCGGCCTCGGCACGGCCTTTTCGATCAAGAACCTGTTCATGGTGATCGGGGGCTGCCTGGTGGGCACCTTCATCGGCATGCTGCCCGGGTTGGGGCCGATGTCGATCATTGCGATCATGATCCCGGTGGCCGTGGCGCTGGGCGACCCGTCGGCCGCGCTGATCCTTCTTGCCGGGGTCTATTACGGCGCGATTTTCGGTGGCTCGACATCGTCGATCCTGATCAATGCGCCTGGCGTGGCCTCTACCGTGGCAACCAGCTTTGACGGCTATCCGCTGGCGCGCCAGGGCAAGGCGGGCAAGGCGCTGACCGTCGCTGCCATCGCCTCGTTCACCGGCGGGTCGATCGGCGCGGTGCTGCTGATGATCTTTGCGCCGGCATTGGCCTCGGTCGCGCTCCTGTTCCATTCGGCGGAGTATTTCGCGCTGATGGTTGTGGGCCTGTCGGCGATTGCAGCCTTTGCCGGCACTGGGCAGGTGCTCAAGGCGCTCTTGATGACGATCCTGGGCCTGATCATCGCAACCATCGGCGAGGGCGCGCTGTTCAACATGCCGCGCTTCACCATGGGCCTGATGGACCTGCAATCGGGTTTCGGTTTCATCACCCTGGCCATGGCGATGTTTGCCCTGCCCGAGGCGATCTATCTGGTGCTTGACCCGTCGCGGTCGAAAACCGGCTCGAGCGGCGAGATCAAGGATCTGCGCATCACCCGGGCCGAGGCAAAATCCATCGCGCCGGTGGTGGGCCGGCAATCGATCCAGGGCTTTCTGATCGGCGTGCTGCCCGGGGCAGGGGCGACCATCGCCTCCTTCCTGGGCTATGCGGTGGAGCGCAACATTGCGCCCAAGAAGGACCAGGAGGAGTTCGGCAAGGGCTCGATCAAGGGTCTCGCCGCGCCGGAATCGGCCAATAACGCGGCCTGCACCGGCTCGTTCGTGCCGCTCCTGACGCTCGGCATCCCCGGTTCGGGCACCACGGCGATCCTTCTGGGTGCACTCATTGCGCTCAATGTCAGCCCCGGGCCGCGGCTGATGACCGACAATCCGGAGATTTTCTGGGCGGTCATCATCTCGATGTATCTGGGCAATGTGATCCTCTTGATCCTCAACCTGCCGCTCATCCCCTATATCGCCAAGGTGCTGGCGGTGCCGCGGAATTTCCTCATCCCCTTCATCCTCTTCTTTACGCTGATGGGGGCCTATATCGGCCAGAACAACGCCACCGAACTGCTGTTGCTGGTCGGGCTCGGGGTCTGCGCGACGATCCTGCGCTTTGCCGACTACCCGCTCGCGCCAATGCTGATCGGCTTTATCCTTGGCGGGATGCTGGAGGACAATTTCGGCCGCTCGATGCAGCTTTACGGCGGACCGCAGTTCATTCTGGAGCGGCCGATGACCATGGGGCTGCTGGTTATTGCGGTGCTTCTGGTGCTGTTGCCAAGCTATCGGGCGCGCCGGGCGCGGCTGCGCCAGAAAGGCGTTGCCGACGGCGACTGACGCGGGGGCGCGACTTGCGGCAGGCAGGGGACGGGTTGCCGGCCAGGCCCGCACCGCCGGCGCCCGACCCGGCTGTCCGATGGAGCCCTTGATGCGCCGAGACCCCTTTTCCCCCGAGGAATACCAGCACCGCCTCGCCCGCGTGCGCGCCGGAATGGAAGCGCGTGAGATCGATGCGCTGCTGCTCACCGACCCAGCGAATATGGCCTGGCTCACCGGCTATGACGCCTGGTCCTTCTATGTCCATCAGGGGGTGATCGTGACGCATGACCGCGACCCGGTCTGGTGGGGGCGGGCGCAGGATGCGCAAGGCGCGCGCCTCACGGTCTGGATGGGCGATGCGTCTGTGGTGAGCTATGCGGAGGACTATATCCAGTCCGACCAGCGCCACCCGATGGAGGATCTCGCCCAGCATCTGCGCCCGGCGCGCCGGTTGGGGGTCGAGCTTGAAAACTACTATTTCTCGGCCAAGGCCCATCTGGTGCTGCAAAGCGCGCTTTCGGCCGAGATCGTCGATGCGACCGCCCTGGTGAACTGGCAACGCCTGGTGAAGTCCGAGGCCGAACTCGACCTGATGCGCAAGGCCGCACGGATCACCGAGGCGCTGTTTGACGGGGTGCTGGCCCGGGTCGAGCCGGGGCTGCCCAAGAACCATCTGGTGGGCGAGATCCTGCGCGATGCCGCGCGTGGGGTCGAGGGCGCCTGGGGCGATTACGCGGCCATCGTGCCGCTATTGCCCTCGGGTGCCGATGCCGCCGCCCCGCATCTGACCTGGGATGACCGGCCCTTTGCGCGCGGCGAGGCGACGTTCTTTGAGCTTTCGGGCTGTCATCGCCGCTATCACGCGCCGCTCTGCCGCACGGTGTTTCTGGGCGAGCCGCCGGATTACCTGAAGGCCGCCGAAGGCGCGGTTGTGGCAGGGCTTGAGGCCGGGCTTGAGGCGGCCCGGCCCGGCAACACCGCGGGCGACGTTGCCCGCGCGCTCAACGCGGCCCTGGCCAAGGTCGGCATCACCCGCACGGCGCGCTGCGGCTATCCGGTGGGCCTTGCCTACCCGCCCGATTGGGGCGAGCGGACGGCCTCATTCCGCCCGACCGACGAGACGGTGCTTGCACCGGGGATGACTTTTCATTTCATGCCGGGGCTCTGGATGCCGACCGGGCCGGACCGTCCTGGCTGGGGGCTTGCCATCACCGAAACCATCCTGATCCGCGACAGTGGCCCGGCCGAATGCCTGTGCGCCCGGCCGCGCGCGCTTGTCGTAAAGTCATAGCTTGCGCTTGGGCCGCTGTTGCCCAATAACCCGTCTGCCGCCGTGAGAGACCCTAGCCCGGCCCTCGGCATTGCTTGCGGGCAGGGGCGCACTACCCTGACCGGCGAGAACGGAAAAATGAGAGAGGGACGGAGCATGAAGATCGGCGCTCCAAAGGAGATTTTCGCCGGCGAGAACCGCGTGGCATTGACGCCGGAAAGCGCGGGGCGACTGCAAAAGCTTGGCTACGATGTCGTGGTCGAGGCTGGCGCCGGGGCTGCCGCCCGTTTTGCCGATGCCGATTATGAGGCCGCCGGGGTGACCGTGCTGCCCGATGCCGGGGCCCTGTGGGGCACGGCCGACATTGTCGTGAAGGTCCGTCCGCCCGAGGAGAGCGAGATCGCGATGGTCCGCAAGGATCAGACGCTGATCTCGATGATCTATCCGGGCCAGAACGAGGCGCTGCTCGCCGCGCTGAACGACAAGGGCGCGACGGTGCTGGCCATGGACATGGTCCCCCGGATCAGCCGCGCGCAGAAAATGGATGCGCTGAGCTCGATGGCCAATATTGCGGGCTACCGCGCGGTGATCGAGGCGAGCAACAATTTCGGCCGCTTCTTCACCGGTCAGGTCACCGCCGCGGGCAAGGTGCCGCCGGCCAAGGTGCTGGTGGTGGGTGCGGGCGTGGCCGGGCTTGCCGCGATCGGTGCGGCGGTCAGCCTCGGCGCCGTCGTCTATGCCTTTGATGTGCGGCCCGAAGTGGCCGAGCAGATCGAATCGATGGGCGCCGAGTTCGTCTTCCTGGAATTCGAGGAAACCGGGCAGGACAGTGCGGCGACCGGCGGCTATGCGGCCCCGTCGAGCCCCGAATTTCGCGAAAAGCAGTTGGCGAAGTTTCGCGAGCTCGCACCCGAGATCGACATCGTCGTCACCACCGCCTTGATCCCGGGCCGGCCCGCACCCAAGCTGTGGCTTGAGGATATGGTCGCGGCCCAGAAACCCGGCTCGGTTGTCGTGGATCTCGCGGCTGAGCGGGGCGGGAATTGCGACCTCACCGTGCCGGATGACAAGATCGAAACCGCCAATGGCGTGACGGTGATCGGCTATACCGATTTTCCCAGCCGGATGGCGACGCAATCCTCCAGCCTCTATGCCACCAATATCCGCCATATGATGGATGACCTCACGCCCGAGAAAAACGGCGCGCCGGTCGTGAATATGGAAGATGACGTGATCCGCGGTGCGACGGTGACCAAGGCGGGCGAGATCACCTTCCCACCGCCGCCGCCCAAAGTGGCCGCGATCGCCAAGGCAGCACCGAAGCCCAAAGAGCCCACGGCCGAGGAAAAGCGCGCCGCCGAGGTCGCGGCCTTCCGCTCCCAGACCCGCACCCAGGTCACGCTGCTGGGCGCGATGGCGCTGGTCGTGCTGGGCATGGGGCTGGTCACGCCGATGAGCTTCATGCAGCATTTCATCGTCTTCGTGCTGGCGGTGTTTGTGGGCTTTCAGGTCATCTGGAACGTCGCGCACAGCCTGCACACCCCGCTGATGGCGGTGACCAACGCCATCTCCTCGATCATTATTCTGGGCGCGCTGATGCAGATCGGCTCGGGCTCATGGATCGTGGTCATTCTGGCTGCCCTCTCGGTCTTTATGGCCGGGATCAACATCTTCGGCGGCTTCCTCGTCACCCGGCGCATGCTCGCCATGTTCCAGAAATCGTAAGCGGGGGCCGGGACGATGGATCTGAGTTTCACAACGGCGGCCTATGTGGTCGCAGCGGTGCTCTTCATCCTCAGCCTTGGCGGGCTGAGCGGGCAGGAAAGCGCAAAGCGCGCGGTCTGGTACGGCATTGCCGGCATGGCGCTGGCGGTGGTCGCGACGCTGATCGGCCCCGGGGCGGGGCTCTGGTGGCTCTCGCTCATCCTGATCGCGCTGGGTGCGGTGATCGGGGTGCAGCTCGCGCAGCGGGTGCAGATGACCCAGATGCCCGAGCTGGTCGCGGCGATGCATTCGCTCGTGGGCCTTGCGGCGGTGTTTGTGGGCTTCAACGCGCATATCACCATTGTCGATGTGGCCGCGGCGGTGGCGGCGGCGGGCGAGGGCGCGCCGGAGCTGACCGGGTTTTTCGCCGAGCTTGTGGCCAGGAAAACGCCGGTGGAGATCACCATTCTGCGCGTCGAGCTCTTTCTGGGCGTGTTCATCGGGGCGGTGACCTTCACCGGCTCGGTCATTGCCTATGGCAAGCTGGCGGGCCGGGTGAGCTCGGCTGCGATCAAGCTGCCCGGCGGGCATCTTCTGAATGCCGGGGCGGCGGCGCTCTCGGTGCTGTGCCTGGCCTGGTATATGAGCTCGGGCGGGATCCTGCCGCTTTTGATCATGACGGCGGCCGCCCTCTTTATCGGCTATCACCTGATCATGGGGATCGGCGGGGCGGACATGCCGGTCGTGGTCTCGATGCTCAACTCCTATTCGGGCTGGGCGGCGGCGGCGATCGGCTTCAGCCTGGGCAATGACCTTCTGATCGTGGTGGGCGCGCTGGTCGGCTCCTCGGGTGCGATCCTGAGCTACATCATGTGCCGGGCGATGAACCGCAGCTTTGTCAGCGTGATCCTGGGCGGGTTTGGCGGCAGTGGCGGGCCGGCGGCCGAGATCACCGGCGAGCAGGTGGCCATCGACGCCGATGGTGTGAGCGGGCTGCTGGAGGATGCCGACAGCGTGATCATCGTGCCGGGCTATGGCATGGCGGTTGCCCAGGCCCAGGCCAATGTCGCCGAGCTGACCCGGCGGCTGCGCGCCAAGGGCAAGGCGGTTCGGTTCGGCATCCACCCCGTGGCCGGGCGCCTGCCGGGGCATATGAACGTGCTGCTGGCCGAGGCGAAGGTGCCCTATGACATCGTTCTGGAGATGGAGGAGATCAACGATGATTTCCCCCAGACCGATGTGGCGATCATCATCGGCTCGAACGACATCGTGAACCCGGCTGCGCAGGAGGACCCCAACTCGCCCATTGCCGGCATGCCGGTTCTGGAGGTGTGGAAGTCCAAGAACGTGATCGTGTCGAAACGCGGTCAGGGCACGGGCTATTCGGGCATCGAGAATCCGCTTTTTTATAAAGACAACACGCGGATGTTCTATGGCGATGCGAAAAAGTCGCTCGATGAGCTTTTGACCCGGATCAGCTGAGCGACCTGCGCACCTGAGAGGCCTGCGAAAGGGGGTGCGTCCGGGCCGGGCATCGAGCCCGCCCCGGCCGCCCACTCCCGTGTCAATTGGGCGGCGGGGTCGATCGCCCCAGGCCGCCGGGTCGGCGTCTGCCCGCGGCGCGGCCGCCCAGGCGCCGGTCAGCGCGGCAGGTCGATCTCGGTCGGCTCGGCCCGGTTGCGGTTGCGGATCAGCCAAGCTACCGCGAGCAAATCGCTCACCCCCACCAGCGCCCGTTGCAGGTTGGAGTATTTCGACCGCCCCGATTTGCGCGGGCGGTCCGCGACATCGACATGTGCAACCCCATGGCCCGAGGCACGGAAGAGCGCGGGCAGATAGCGGTGCATGTTGTGAAAATAGGGCAGCTCGAGATAGGGCGCGCGGCGAAACGCCTTCAGCCCGCAGGCGGTGTCGCGGGTGTCGTCGCGCAGGATGCGCCGGCGCAGCGCGTTGGCGGCGCGTGAGGCATAGCGTTTGGAGAGCGTGTCGCGCCGCCCCACCCGTTGCCCGGCCACCAGGGCAAGCGCCGGGTCGGCCTCGCCCATAAGCGGGGCGAACAGGGCCGACAGCGCCTCGGGCGGGTTCTGCCCGTCGCCATCCATCGTGCAGATCACGGCACCCCGGGCGCGCGCCACGGCGGAGCGGAGTGCGGCGCTTTTGCCGGCGGGTCTGGCATGGCAGATCACCCGCAATCCGGCGATACGGCCGGCCATGGCCCGCAGCTCGGCCAGCGTTGCATCGCGCGAGCCGTCATCGACCACGATGATCTCATGCGGCGGAAAGGTTGTGGCGACCCCGGCCAGTTCCTCAAGCACCGGCGCGACATTGCCGGCCTCGTTGAGCATCGGGATCACCACCGAAAGCGGCAGCGGGGTCGATGTGGGGGGGAGCGTGTCTTGGGCCATGTCCTCATCCAGACCGCGCGGGCCTTGAGGTGCTTAAACATCACCCAAGCACGAGTGTCCACTTGGCGCGCGCATCGCCACCCAAGGCAGCCGCCCCGCAACCCAGGCCCCAGGCGGCAGATCCCGGCTGAGGCGCTTGCCCGACCCGGCCGGCTCCCCTACGCTTTGCCCCAAAAGCTGACGGACGGGTCGAGGAGGTGAGGATGCTGCGGCAATTCCGGAAAAGGGTCGGATATGGGCTGGCGACAGGATGTCTGGCGCTCGCAATCTCGGTGCTGGCGGGCCTATCGGCACAGGCACAGGCACAGGCGCAGCGCCTGACGCCCGCCGATCCGCAACCCGATGCGGGGGCATTGAAGGACGGGCTCGCCGTGCTCTATGCCTTTCCCAATGACGTGAAATGGCTGCGCGATGCGGAAGGCTGGCGCAGCTATGACCCCAAGCCGGGCGCGCCGCTGGTGGGGTTTGACTATCCCGACACCAATCCGGGCGACCCTGTGCTCACCAGCTCGTATCACGAAAATGTCGTGGCCTTTATCGAGGGCTATATCCGCTTCGACAAGCCGGGCGTTTGGAAGATCGAGTTTCACTCCAATGACGGGCTTCAGGTCACCATCGGCGGGGTGCAGGTCTACAAGCATGACGGTCGGCATGCCTGCGAGACGATCGGCTGGGCGGAGTTTGAGGTGCCGCAGCCGGGCTGGTATGCGCTCGACGCCACCTATTTCCAGCGTCTCAACACCGCCTGTCTGTTGATGAAATGGGCCGAGCCGGGCGGCAAGATGCGCTGGACGCCAAACGCGGTGTTCGCGCATTGACGACCCGTCTGGGCAGCAGCAGACTGGTCAACGGCGCGTTGGGCAACGGCGCGTTGGGTAACGGCGCATGACGGCATCGCCCGGCGAGAACCTGCGCATCGACGGCGCCCGGCTCTGGGACAGCCTGATGGAGATGGCAAAAATCGGGCCGGGCGTGGCAGGCGGCAA
>JBCBKN010000219.1:0-7822 GCA_038521775.1 Pseudomonadota bacterium
GACCGGGTCCGGCGGATCAATGCGCTGATGCTCACCTGCGGGCATTACGATGCCTCGGGCGAGTTTGCGTTTCGCGTCGGCATCCCGGGCAAAAGCGGCGTGGGTGGCGGGATCCTCGCCGCCGTGCCGGGCCGCGCCTCGATCGCGGCCTGGTCGCCCGGCCTGGGGCCCAAGGGCAATTCACTGCTGGCAGGCCGGGCGCTTGAACGTCTGGCCGAAGCGATGGGCTGGTCGGTCTTCGGCGCCCTGCGCTGAGGCATTCAGGCTTGACCCCGCCCGCCTGATCGGCTTTTCCCGAACGGCCCGAACGCGGAGCCCTTGAGCCGATGCCCCAGCTTCTGATCGAACTTCTCTCCGAGGAGATCCCCGCGCGCATGCAGCCCCGCGCGGCCGAGGATCTGCGCCGTCTGATGACCGAGGGCATGGTCGCCGCGGGCCTGACCTATGCCAGCGCCGCGGCCTTTGCCACACCCCGCCGCCTGACCCTGGTTGCCGAGGGGGTTGCCGACGGCGCGCCGGCGACCCGCGAAGAACGCAAGGGTCCCCGCGTCGACGCACCCGAAAAGGCGCTGGAGGGGTTCTTGCGCTCAACCGGGCTGTCTCGCGACCGGCTCGAACAGCGCGAGGACAAGAAAGGCGCGGTCTGGTTTGCAACCATCGAGCGCCCGGGCCGCCCGGCCGCCGAGATTGTGGCCGAGGTGCTGGAGGCAACGATCCGCCGCTTTCCCTGGCCCAAGACCATGCGCTGGGGCGCCGGCACATTGCGCTGGGTGCGGCCGCTGCAGCGCATCCTGTGCATCCTCTCCGACGAGGCGGGGGCGGCGATCGTCCCGCTCACGCTTGAGGGGATCACGGCCGCCGACCGGACCGAGGGTCATCGGTTCATGGCGCCGGGCAGCTTTGCGGTTACCGGGTTTGAGGCCTATCGCGACGCGTTGGCCCGGGCTTTTGTGGTGCTCGATGCGCAGGAGCGCGCCGACCGCATCGCCCATGACATGCAGCAGGCGGCCTTTGCCAAGGGCATGGAGCTGGTCGCCGATCCGGGCCTTCTGACCGAGGTTGCGGGGCTGGTGGAATGGCCCGTCATGCTGACCGGCAAGATCGGGGCGGAGTTTCTCGACCTGCCGCCCGAGGTGCTGCAAACCTCGATGCGGGAACATCAGAAATTCTTTTCGCTGCGCAATCCCGGCACGGGCCGGATCGAGGGATTTGTCACCATCGCCAATCGCGAAACCGCCGACACTGGCGCCACGATCCTGGCCGGCAATGCCAAGGTTCTGGCCGCACGGCTGAAGGATGCGAAGTTCTTTTGGGAAAATGATCTGCGCAGCCTGCGCGATGCGGGGCTGGAGGGGATGGGCGCGCCGCTGGCCGATGTCACCTTCCACGCCAAGCTGGGCAGCCAGGCCGATCAGGTCGCGCGGCTCGAAGCGCTGGCCCGGGCATTGGCGCCGGCTGCCGGGGCGCCTCCGGATCTGGCCGCCGAAGCCGCGCGGATCTGCAAGGCCGATCTGGTCAGCGAGATGGTGTTCGAGTTTCCCGAGCTTCAGGGCGTGATGGGCCGCTATTATGCCCAGGCCGCGGGCCATTCCAAGGCGGTGGCCGAGGCGATTGCGGCGCATTACCGCCCGCTGGGCCCCTCCGACGCTGTCCCTGAGGCGCCCATCAGCCGCGCCCTGGCCCTGGCCGACAAGATCGACCGGCTGACCGGCTTCTGGTCGATCGGTGAGAAACCCACCGGCTCGGGCGATCCTTTCGCGCTGCGTCGGGCGGCGCTGGGCGTGATCCGGATCATCCTGGAAAACGGCTTGCGCCTGCCGCTGCGGGCCCAGCTTGGCGCGGCGCCGGAGGATCTGCTGGCGTTTTTCCACGACCGGCTGAAGGTGCATCTGCGCGGCGAAGGGATCCGCCATGATGTCATCGATGCCTGCCTGCCGCTTGACGGCAATGACGATCTCGTCCTGCTGGTCGCGCGGGTGCAGGCGCTGCAGCGGTTCCTTGCGCATGAAGATGGCGCAAACCTGCTGGCCGGTTACACCCGCGCGCGCAACATTCTGGCCGCCGAGGAAAAGAAGGACGGGGTCTTTTACGAGATGGACCCCGACCCGAAATTTGCCGAAGCTGCCGAGGAGCGAGCGCTTTTTGACGCGCTTGACACCGCCGATGCGGCCATCGGGCCGGCCCTGGCTGCCGAGGATTTTGCCGGGGCGATGCAGGCCATGGCGGCATTGCGCGGGCCCATCGACGCGTTCTTTGAGGCGGTGCTGGTCAATGCGCAGAACCCGATCGTGCGGCGCAACCGTCTGTGCCTGTTGAACCGCATTCGGGTGGTCATGGAACGCGTGGCCCTGTTTTCGGCCCTTGAGGGCTGACCCGGCCGGTCTTCACCTTGCGCCCGCCGGCGCCTATGCTGCGCTGCGAGACGGGCAGGGCCGCGAATGAATGGGCGCCGATGATCGAGCTTGGCAGCACGGGAGAGCTGAAAGCGCTGCGGGATGCGGCGGTGCGCGCGCCCGAGCTTTACGGCGCGCGCGCGGTGCGTCTGTCGCGCCTGGCCGCGCAGGGCCTGCCCGTGCCGCGCGGCATTGTGCTGCCCGTGCCGCTGGTTGCGCGCCTGGCCGAGGCTGGGCAGGGCGAGCACGGCGCCACCTGTCCCAACCCGGCGGGTTCACATACGACTGACCCGGCGGACCGGCCGCGGGCCGACCCGGCAAACCAGCCAGAGGCCGACCCGGTGCTGCCCGGCATCGGTGCGGAGCTGAGCGCGATCGTCGCCAGGCTGGGGCCCGAGGCGCTGCTGGCCGTGCGTGCCAGCCCGCCCAGCCCGGCCTGGGGCGGCCCGCATGCCATCCTCAATATCGGCGTGACCGATGACGACCTGCCCGCCCTGTCGCGCCGTGTCGGTCCGCGCGCCGCGCGCGATCTCTACCGTCGCCTGATCCAGTCCTACGCGCTCGGCGTGGCGGGGCTCGACGATGAGGGGTTCGAGGCAATCCTCTATGACCGGCTGAAGCTCGAAGGGGCCGAGGATGAAACGGGCCTCGATGCCAACGCGCTCGACCGGCTGCTTGTCGAGTACAAGGCGCATTTCCTGGCCGAGACAGGGGCCAGCTTTCCGCAAGACAAGGCGATGCAGCTTCTTGCGGCGCTGACCGCGGCGGCACGGGGGTGGCGCTCGGGCACCGCCCGCATTCTGCGCCAGGCCCGCGGGGCGCCCCCCGATGCCGGGCTGGCGCTGATCGTCCAGCGCATGGCGCTGGGTCTGGGCGAAGTGCGCGCGGGTGGCGAACCCGGCGCTGATTGCGGCGCGGGGCTGGCCCGGTTCATCGATGAGCGGACCGGAGCGCCGGGGCTGAGCGGGCGTTATCTGCCCCAGGCCCAGGGGCAGGATGCGATGATGGGGCTGCGCACGCCGCTGCTGTTGAGCCGGGAGGAGCGTCTTGCGCAGGGCCAGCCCGGTCTTTCGCTGGAGGAGCGTTGCCCGGATGCGGTGCAGGCGCTGCGCGAGGTGGGACGGCAGGCAGCGGCCATTCTGGGCGATGCGCAGGATCTTGCCTTCACGCTGGAGCAGGGGCAGCTCTGGCTGCTCGACGCCGAACCCGCCCGCCGCAGCGCCCGTGCCGCCATTCGCGTGGCGGTGGAGCTGGCCCAGGCCGGCGCGATCGGGCAGGACGACGCGATCCTGCGGGTCGACCCGGCCAGCCTGATCCAGCATCTGCATCCCCAGATCGACCCCGCGCATCATGCGGTCCCGATCGGGCGCGGTCTGGCCGCCAGCCCGGGGGCAGCCGCCGGGCGCCTGGTCTTTTCGGCCGAGGCAGCGATTGCCAGTGCTGCGCAGGACAACCCGGCCATTCTGCTGCGCATCGAGACCAGCCCCGAGGATGTGCGCGGCATGCATGCCGCGGCCGGTCTTCTGACCCTGCGCGGCGGGATGACCAGCCATGCCGCGGTGATTGCGCGCGGGCTGGGCCTGCCCTGCGTTGCGGGTGCGTCTGAGATCAGTCTCGATGCGCGCACGGGCACCGTGCGCACGGCCTCGGGTCTCGCGCTGCGCGAGGGTGATGTGATCACCGTCGATGGCTCCAGCGGCGCGGTTCTGGCCGGGGCGGCGCCGATGATCCGCCCGGAGATGTCGGGCGCGGTCACCACGCTTTTGGACTGGGCATCGGCCTGCCGCACGCTGCGGGTTCGGGCCAATGCAGACACGCCCCAGGACGCGCGCGTCGCCCAGCGTTTCGGCGCAGATGGCATCGGGCTTTGTCGAACCGAGCAGATGTTCTTTGAGGAAGACCGCATCAATGTTATGCGCGAGATGATCCTGGCCCGCGATGCGGCCGAGCGTCGCCGCGCCCTCGACCAGCTTTTGCCCATGCAACGCGCCGATTTCATCGAGCTTTTTGAGATCATGCGCGGGCTGCCGGTCACGATCCGGCTGCTCGACCCGCCACTGCACGAGTTTCTACCGGTCAGCCCCGGTGAGATCAGAGCGGTTTCGGCCGAGATGGGTGTGACGCCCGAGGCCATTCAGGCCCGCTCGGACATGCTGGCCGAGGTCAACCCGATGCTGGGCAAACGCGGGGTGCGCCTGGCGATCCTGATGCCCGAGATCTACGAGATGCAGGCCCGGGCGATCTTTGAGGCAACGCTCGCCGTGGCCAACCGCTCGGGCGCAACGATCCAGCCCGAGATCATGATCCCCCTGGTCTCGGCCGCGCGCGAGGTCGATTTCGTGCGCGACCGTATTGCCGCCGTGGCCGACGCGGTGCGGCGCGAACATGATGCCGAGATCGCCTACCGGCTGGGGGTGATGGTCGAGACCCCGCGCGCCGCGCTGCGGGCCGGCGATCTGATGCGCTCGGCCGCGTTCCTAAGCTTTGGGACCAACGATCTCACCCAGATGACCTACGGGCTGTCGCGCGACGATGCCGGGCGGTTCATGCGCGACTATGTCGCCACCGGCGTGTTTGGCGAGGACCCGTTCCATGCGCTCGATGTCGAGGGTGTGGGCGAGCTGGTGCTGATGGCCGCAGAGCGCGCCCGTGCCGCCCGCCCCGATGTCGCGCTGGGCCTCTGTGGCGAGCATGGCGGCGACCCGGCGGCGATCCGGTTCTGCGATATTGCCGAGTTCGACTATGTCTCCTGCTCGCCATACCGCATGCCCATCGCCCAGCTTGCCGCGGCGCAGGCCGCATTGCTGCGCAGCGCTGTATGAGCGGTTCGGGCAGCGGTTCTTCCGATCTCGCGCAGTTGCGCGCCGGCGGCAAGCTGGCGCTTGCCCGGGCATTGGCGGCGGCCGAGACCGGCGGCGCGGCCGCGCTTCTGGATGCAGCGCTCGCGGCCCCGGTCGGTGTGGCGCTCGGCCTGACCGGCCCGCCCGGTGTGGGCAAGTCAACGCTGGTCGCAGCGCTCATCCCGCGGCTGCGCGCGCAGGGCCAGACCGTCGGTGTGATTGCGGTCGATCCCTCCTCGCGCCGGTCGGGCGGCGCGCTTCTGGGCGACCGCACCCGCATCCGCCACGATCCCGAGGATGAAGGTGTCTTCATCCGCTCAATGGCCGCGCGGGACCGGTTGGGCGGGGTGGCCGAGGTCACCTATCCCGCGCTGGTGCTGATGCGGGCGCTCTTTGACGTGGTGATCGTCGAAACGGTCGGGGTGGGCCAGTCCGAGACCGAGATCGCCGAGCTGGCCGATTACGTGCTGTTCTGCGCCGAACCGGGCGCGGGCGACGCCCTCCAATTCATGAAGGCCGGGGTCGTCGAGACGCCCGATTTGGTGCTGGTCACAAAGGCCGATGCCGGGGCTGCGGCGCAGCGCACTGCCGCCGATCTGCGCGGCGCGCTGTCGCTGGCTGTGCAGCATCCGGTGCCGGTGGGCGTCGTCTCGGCCCGCGACGGCACCGGGCTTGAGGCGGTCGACACGCTGCTTGCGACCGCAGCGCAGGATACCCACCGTCTGCTCGACCGGCGCAAGGCGCAGACCAGCGCCTGGTTGCGGTCGCAGTTTCGGGCCAATTTCGGCCGAATCGGGCTCGCGCAGTGCGAATCGCTGCTGCCCGAGCCTGGCGATGCGCCGTTTATTGCCTATCGGCGTCTGCTGTCGCGCATTCAGTTCTCCCACGATTAACATGTGATAAGCGGTTGATTCCCCGCCCAGCTGTCGGATTGCACGGGTGTCTGACCCGCCGCGCGCGACCCCTGATGACGTAAGCAAAGATGGACAGATTGCGATCCATGCGTATTTTGCGCGACTAGAGGTGCAATAGTTTTCAGACAAACGCGTTGGTTCAAGGCGACGGCCCGGGGGGGTGTGGGATGCTGTGGTGCAATGCTGCAAAGAGCAGACGGCGAGGCTGGGCTGGTGTCAGGGCGCAGGTGGCGTTGCTTGCAATGCTGGCGCCGGCGGCGCTTGGCAGCGGTGCTGCGATCAGCCAGGCGCAGGTCCAGGACGCACCACCGGCTGGACTTGCCCTGCAGATTGAAGCGATCATGGCTCAGGAGCGTGCGGCCCTGACAGCGGTCACCGCGGACCGGCTGCGCGAACTTGGCAGCAGCGATCCCTTTGCATTGCCCGACCCCGCGCCGCGGCCGCGCAACCCGGTCGATCTGGCATCGCTCAATCGCATGGATGCCGAGGCCATTCGCATGGTCGATGATGCCCAGCAACGCGCCCTGACGCGGGACGACCGGTATGCGCTGCTTTCGTTTACCAAGGAGGAGATCGACCTGCTGCCCGCTGCCGATGGCGATGCGCAATGGCGCTGCCTGGCCGAGGCGCTTTATTTCGAGGCGCGGGGCGAGTCGGTGGCAGGCCAGGTGGCTGTGGCCGAGGTGATCCTGAACCGGGTCGAGCACAGCACCTATCCCGACACTGTCTGCGGGGTGGTCAAGCAGAACCAGCACATGCGCAACCGCTGCCAGTTTTCCTATATGTGCGACGGGCGGCCCGAGCTGATCACCGAGCCGCGGGCCTTCTCGCGCGTCTCAAAGATCGCGCGGCTGATGCTGGACGGCCAGCCGCGGGTGCTGACCGCGGGCGCCACCCATTTCCACACCCAGGCCATTCGCCCGCGATGGGCCCGTGCGCTGACCCGAACGGCACGGATCGGGGCGCATATCTTTTACCGCCTCTGAGCCTGGTTGGCTGATCAGCGCGCACCGGCGCGTGTCTGGGCCCGCGCTGTCCGTCCCGCCCGGGCGCTTGTTGTGCGGCACCTGCAGCGCGCTGTGACGGCGCGCATACCGCAACGCGCGCTCCCCTCCCATAATTTGGCCGTGCTCCGAACCACCGAAGGGATCACGGCATGGTTGATCTGGACGTTCGCTTTGCAGCTGAAGCCGCGCGCCACGCAAGCTGGCTCTTGATGCGGGGCGTGATCCTGCCGCTGCGCACGGTGGCGGCCGCCATGCTCTTTGCCGCCCTCTTTGCGGCGCTCGGCGCGCTGGGCGTGGCCCTGATGACCGCGGCTTTGCGCGACCGCGGGCGGCCTGTTCTGAAAGGCGATGCCGCGCGGTCCCGGCAAGGCTGAGTGGTACAACTGAAGGTACCCGGAGGGGACGTTGCCTGCCCGCCTACCTGCGTGCCTGCCTTCCAGCGGCGGCTCAGGCCCGCGATCGAAGCCGGGCGACGACCAGGGCAACCGCGAGGACCAGCGCGATCAGCCCGAACGTGTGGACCAATGGCGTGATCATCGTCCCCAGCAGGGCCAGGGTCAGACCGATCACCAGAATTTCGACGGTATGTGCGACCAGGAACTGCACCTGACGGCTGGACGCCGCATCTTCGGCCTCGTTTCGTGAACAGCTTGGCATAAACCCCTCGC
>JBCBKN010000220.1:0-7817 GCA_038521775.1 Pseudomonadota bacterium
AGGGCGCCTCGACCAGCTTTGCCAGGTTGATCGAGCCCAGAAGACAGGCGCCATAGGGCGGCAACGGCTGCTCTCCACAGGGGTTTGTTGCTGAAATTTCCTCCACATAGGAGAGGTTGTTCATCTGATTTATGCGATCAATGAAGATCACGCCCGGCTCGGCATAGGCATAGGTGCCGCGCATGATCAGATCCCACAGATCGCGGGCATTCACACTGCGCTCGATCGTGCCGTCAAACACCAGATCCCAGGGCCCGTCGGCCTTGACCGCCTCGATGAAGGCATCCGTCACCAGCACCGACAGGTTGAACATGCGCAGGCGCGCGGGGTCCTGCTTGGCGGCGATGAACTCCTCGATATCGGGATGGTCACAGCGCATGGTCGCCATCATCGCGCCGCGCCGGCTGCCCGCCGACATGATCGTGCGGCACATCGCATCCCAGACATCCATAAAGCTCAACGGGCCCGAGGCATCGGCGCCCACCCCGCGCACCGGCGCGCCCTTGGGCCGGATGGTGGAGAAGTCATAGCCGATGCCGCCGCCCTGCTGCATGGTCAGCGCGGCCTCCTTCAGGGCCTCGAAAATCCCGCCCATGCTGTCGGGGATCGTGCCCATCACAAAACAGTTGAAAAGGGTCACCGACCGCTCGGTCCCCGCACCGGCCAGAATGCGGCCCGCGGGCAGAAAGCGAAAATCGCGCAGCGCCTCGTAAAAGACCGGCTCCCATTGCGCCGGGTCCGCTTCGACCGCGGCCAGGGCCTGGGCAACCCGCTGCCAGCTTGCCTCCACCGTCTCATCGATGGGCGTGCCCTGGGGCGTCTTGAAGCGGTACTTCATGTCCCAGATCTGCTCGGCGATCGGCATCGCAAACGCGGTCATTGCGGCGTCCATGGCTGGTTTTGGGCGGCTGAATACTTAGCCGCAGCCCCGTCTTGGGTCAACTCGAACCGGCCGATCCCGCCTGTTCGGCACGCAAGGGATTGCGGTTGACGTCACGTCGCGCCCGAGATGATGGGGTGAAGCAGGCGCCCTGCCATGTCATGATCGCGCGGTATCCCGCAGTGAGACAAAGGATGTCACCATGGCCGAAGACACCCCCAAACCGACCCTCGATCTGCGCAGCATGACCGGGTTGGAGCAGCTTCAGGCCGGCATGGACGGTCTGCTGCCCGCGCCCAGCATCGGGGCCACCATGGGCCTCACGCTCGACCATCTGGAAAAAGGCCTCGCCCGGTTCGCAGCCCAGGCCGATGCCCGGCATCTCAACCCGATGGGCGGTGTGCATGGCGGGTTTGCGGCCACAGCACTCGACAGCGCCACAGGCTGTGCGGTGCACACAGCGCTCGATCCGGGTGAGACCTATGGCACGGTGCATCTGGAGGTCAAAATGCTGCGCGCGGTGCCCATGCGCACCCCGCTCTGGGCCGAGGCGAAGCTGCTGCGCCGCTCCCGCAGCATCGGGTTTGCCGAAGGGGCGCTGCGCGATGCCGATGGCGTGATCTATGCCCATGGCTCGGCGACCTGCGCGATCAAGCAGCTCGGCTGAGATTGCGCATCGGTCCACACGGAGATGCACACTTTCCCTTGTCGTCCGCCCCGTCCTTCGCTACCCTATATGGTATGGGGGATGGGATATCACAGGACGCGCCCGGCTTGCATCTGATCAAGCTCTGTGTCGGATCGGACGGGCCTGAGCAGCTTGCCGCCTGGCAGGCTCAGCGCATGGCCGAGCGGCGCGCGGCCGGGCTGCCGGCGCAGCCGCGCCATGTCACCCGGATGTGGCCGCGCCGCGCCGATGAAATCGCCGGAACCGGGTCGCTTTACTGGGTGTTTCGCGGTGTGCTGCGCGCGCGGCAGGGCATTATCGGCTTTGAGGCGGTGCGGGGCGAAGACGGGCTCAACCGATGCGCGATCCTGCTCGATCCGCGCATCGTGCCGGTCAGCCCGCGACCGCGACGGGCCTTTCAGGGCTGGCGCTACCTGCCGGGCAGCGACGCGCCGCCCGATCTTGCCGGCCGGCCGGACGCGGTTCCCCTGCCCGAGAGATTGGAGAGCGAACTTCAGGCGCTTGGCGTGTTCTGACCTTTGCCTGCGCCGCGCCGGACGACCGCGCGTGACCGAACCGCCGCTCAGACCACCCCAACGCTGTCGACCAGACGCAGACCGCCCAGCCGCACCGCACCAAAGAGCCGCGCCGGCCCGTCCAGGACCGTGTCATGCACCCGGGCCAGCGTTCCGGCATGGCGAAGCTCAAGATATTCCAGCCCTTCGACGCCTGCCTCGGCAAGGCGCGCGGCACCGTTCTTGCAGCAGGCGACCGGGTCGGCCCCGCAGCGCAGCTCGGCCGCCAGCTCAGCCAGGATCCGGGCCAGGCCGGCCGCATGGCCGCGCGCCGCTTCGGGCAGGGCGTGCCATTCCGCCGAACAGACCGCGCCATCGCCATGGCGCCGCGCGGGCAGAATGCGGATCTCGGTGTCCAGATCGAGATCGCCCACAAGCTGGCTGAGGATGACCGAATACTGCCATTGCACATCGGACATCAGCACCAGATCGGCCTGGGTCTGGTTGATCAGCCGCAGCGTCATGAGAAGGGCAAAGTCAAAGCAGCCCTGCGCGACCTTGCCGCACAGCACATCGGTCAAACCGCCGACGCGCAGACGGGTGCGGTGCCCGTCCGGGCTGTAACTGTCGGCCGCAGGCGAGATCACCGCGTCGACCTGGGCGGCCTCCAGCACCCGAATATCGGCCTCGATCTCGCGCGCAAGCGGGCTGCCGGACAGATCGACCAGGCAGACCGCGACCCGGCAGGTGTCGAGATGCGCCGCGCGCACCAGGTCCAGATGCCCCTCATGCACCGGCCCCAGCACGGGGATCAGCGCAACCCGCTCGCCAACACGGCGCCAGGACTGGACCTTGCCACGCAACTGGCAGGGAGACCGCAAAACGCTCAAACCGTCAAACATGACCGCCACTCACACCACACACCTCGATCAGGGTGCTGCGGCATTGTGGCTCGCTTTGGGCGAGGGTTGGGAAAATGCATGGAACACCGGTTAACCGGGATGCGCGGCAAGCCCCAGTTGTGCGCTGAGCGCGTCGAGCGCCGGGCGCGCATCCGCCGGGACGCTGCGAAGCGAGAACAGCGCCGCCTGACTGGCCAGGATCAGGCCGTCCTCCAGGGTTTTGAGATGGTTGGCGCGCAAGGTCTCACCGGTCGAGGTGATGTCGGCGATCAGCTCGGCCGAGCGGTTCTTGACCGTCCCCTCCGTCGCGCCATGGCTCTCCACAATCCGGTAATCGGCCACGCCATGCCGGCGCAAAAAGGCATGCACCAGCCGGCGATATTTGGTCGCCACGCGCAGCGGTGCCGCATGGGCCTTGCGATACGCCGCGGCAACCTCGTCGAGATCCTCCACCGACAAGACGTCGATCCAGATCGCCGGCACAGCAAGCACCAGATCCGCGCGGCCAAAGCCCAGACCGGCGCGTTCATCGAGAACCGAAGACCAGTCGGGCAGCGCCTCGCGCACCAGATCCTGGCCGGTCACCCCAAGATGCACCCGCCCGGCGGCGAGTTCGCGGACAATTTCCGAGGCGGGGAGAAGCTGCAGCTCCACCCCGTCCACACCCTCGATCCGCCCGGCATATTCGCGGGCATTGCCCGGACGCGTGATCGTCACGCCGCGCGCGGCAAACCAGTCGATGCACTGGCTTTGCAGGCGGCCCTTGGAGGGGATGGCCAGGCGCAATGTCATGACCGCTCCATCAGGGCCAAAAGCGGCTCGGGCCGGATCACCGCCCCGATCGCGGTCAGGCGCCCACCCCCAAGCCGCGCCGCAAGCCCGTCATACCGCCCGCCTGTGGCCACGGCGGGCAGATCGGGATGGGCGGGATCGGCAAATCCGAAGACAAAGCCGTCATAATACTCCATCGAGCTGCGCCCAAAGCTGGTGGCAAAGGGCAGCGTCCTGGTGCACACGCCCTGCCCCTCCAACGCGTCGATCCGCGCGTCGATCCGATTGAGCGCCGGCAAAATGCCGGCCACGCGTCCCGCAAGCCCGGCCAGCGCATCGCGCGCGCGCGGCAGCGGTGCATCGACGGCAAGCAGCGCCTCCAACCCCGCCACCTGATCGGCATGAAGCGGCGGGGTCCGCGCCTCAAGCGCCAAACGGTCGAGCGCCGCGGTGATGTCGCCCTCCTCGCGCAGGCCGATCACCGGCCCGGCCCCACCGATCAGGGCCGGCGCGCCGCTTTCTGCCACCGCGTCAAGAAGCGGGCCGCGCTGCGCCTGCGCCTGGGCGTGACCGGCCCCGTAAAGATGCAAGAGCCGGCGGAAACGGTCGGGCCGCCACAAATGCCGCATGAGGGCCAAGCGGCGATGCGGTGCGGTCTCCAACCCCGACACGGCATCGACCAACACCCCCATATCGCCGGTGGCAACCCGCGTCGGCGCGCCCGCCATCAGGCGTGAGATCAGCGCAAAGAGCTCCGCATCCGTGGCCGCCGCCGCACCGCCGAAAAGCTCGATGCCCGCCTGGCGATGCTCGACCGGTCGGTCCGATCCCGGCGCCCGCGCACGCCAGACCGGGCCGCGATAGGCATAGCGCGCAGCACCCCCGCCCGCCGCAAGATGCATGCGCAGCACCGGCAGCGTGAAATCGGGCCGCAGCACCATCTCGCCAAGATCGGGATCGGCGACAAGATAGGCGCGGTTGCGGATGTCCTCGCCGTAAAGATCGAGCAGCAGCGCGGCGGGCTGCAAGGCCGGCGGATCGGCGCGCCGCGCCCCCGCGTCGGCATAGGCGGCCATCAGATCGTCGGTGAGCTGATCGAGACGGTCCAGCGCCTCGCCCGCCCGCATCCCCGGTTGCGCGATCATTGCCGCTGCGTCACCCGGCGCGCGCCAAAAGCTGCCGCGTGGCCTCGACCAGCCCGGCGCGCGGCACCTCGATCTGCGCAGGCTGGGCCTTCCAATCCTCGTTGCTTTCGATCTCGGCGGCGAGTTTGGCGCCAAGAACCAGGTCCTTGAGCAGCACAATGCCCCGCGCGTGCTCCGCCTCGCCCTCGATCACCGCGACCGGGCTGGCGCGCTTGTCGGCATATTTGAGCTGATTGCCGAAGTTTTTGGGGTTGCCCAGATAGACCTCGGCGCGGATGCCGGCAGCGCGCAGCTCGGCGGCGATGGCCATGTAATCGGCCATGCGCGAGCGATCCATCACCGTGACCACCACCGGGCCCGCGGGCACCGGGTCGCTGCTGCGCGCGCGCAGCGCGGCGAGCAGACGGTCCACGCCGATCGAGATGCCGGTTGCCGGCACCTCCTGGCCCGTGAAGCGCTTGACCAGATCGTCATAGCGCCCGCCACCAGCGACCGAGCCGAACTGACGCGGGCGGCCCTTTTCATCGAGGATCTCAAAGGTGAGCTCGGCCTCATAGACAGGCCCGGTGTAATAGGCCAGGCCGCGCACGATGGAGGGGTCGAGCAGGATCCGGTCGGGCCCGCAGCCGGCCGCACCAAGCAGGTCCGATATCGCCTCCAGCTCGGCCACACCCTCCGCCCCTGTGCTGGACCCGCCAACCAGATCGCGCAGCGCCGCGCAGGTCGCCGCATCATCGGCCCCGCGGGCATTGGTAAAGCCCATCACGATCTCGGTCGCATCGGGCGAAAGCCCCGCACCCTTCGTAAAATCGCCGCTCTCATCCTTGCGGCCATCGCCCAGCAGCGCGCGCACCCCGTCCTGGCCCAGCCGGTCGAGCTTGTCGATGGCGCGCAGCACGATGCCGCGCGCAGCCGCATGCCGGTCGGGATCGCTGGGGTCGAGAATGCCGGCCGCCTCCATCACCCCGTTGAGCACCTTGCGGTTGTTGATCCGCACCACATAATCGCCGCGCGCAATGCCCGTGGCCTCCAGCGCCTCGCACAGCATGGCGCAGATCTCGGCATCCGCGGCCGGGCTGGCCGAGCCCACCGTATCGGCATCGCATTGATAAAACTGCCGGAACCGCCCCGGCCCCGGCTTTTCATTGCGAAACACCGGGCCCACGGCATAGCGCCGATAGGGGCTGGGCAGGTCATTGCGGTGCTGGGCCACGACCCGGGCAAGCGGTGCTGTCAGATCATAGCGCAGCGCCATCCAGTCGCCGTCATCCTGCCAGGCAAAAACGCCCTCATTGGGCCGGTCGACATCGGGGAGAAACTTGCCGAGCGCCTCGACCGTTTCGACCATCGGGCTTTCCAGGGCCTCAAAGCCAAAGCGACGGTACACATCGGTGACGCAGGCGAGCATTCGGTCGCGCGCCTCAACCTCTGCGCCAAAATAATCGACGAACCCGCGCGGCGTCTGTGCGCGCGGCCGTCGGGCTTTTTGGGTCTTGTCCTTGGCCATGGCGCATCCCCCGGATCCTGCCGCGGCTCTCCTATCGGATGGCCGGTCCGGGGGCAAGCGGGCGGCCCGCGTTTTGGCCGCTGACGGTCAGACCCGTGCCGGGCGAGCCCGACACAGTCGGGCAGGCCAGTCAGTGGACGACGAACTCGCCATCGACCTTGCGCCATTCGTTGGGACCGATGAGCTGGCGGTGCGAATAGACCACCGAATGCAGCGGCCCGTCGAGCTCACGCCGCCAGAAATCCAGAAACTTGCGCAGCTTGGGAAATTCCGGCGCCAGATCGTATTCCTGCCACAGGAAGCTTTGCAGAAGGCTCTGATAATCCGGCATCCGGTAGTAAATCTGGGCCGTCATCAGACCATGCCCACGCAGCATCAATTCGGTGTCGCAACGACCCATTCAGTGACCTCCTGTCAGACAACGCACCAAGATCTTGGCCCGATTCCACCAGCCTAACAAGATTGAGGTCAAAAAAGTCTTATGATATCATGCGGTTGGCAGCCAATGGGGTAGATTGCTGCCAATGCGACACCGGATGTTGAAAATCTGGTCCGGCGGGCGGCGCCCTGGGGAGAGCGCCTGTGGAGCACCGCTGGGGACGGCGCGCCTGGGGGGTCAATCGGTCAAGGGCAACATGCGCGTTGCCCGCTCGATGCCGGCTATTTCTTCTTGGCCTTCTTGTCGGCGGCGGCGGCCTCTTTCTTTTTGCGGTTGGCCGCCTGGGTCTCCTTCATGGCATTGTGTCGGCGGTCGGACTGCCCACTTCTTCCCATATTCTTCTTGCCGACTTTGTCCTTGCTCTCGTCATGGTGCTTGGTAGGCATCGGGGTCTCCTGCGTGCGTGCTGAGCCGAAGACATCTATGCCGCATCGGCTGCCCCGGCGCGGTGATCTGCGTCACGTAACTGCAACAAACTTGCCGCCAAAACCCGGTCGCAGCATTCCTGCCGCTGAATCCCGCCGCTCACCCCTCCTCGATATGCAGCACCCCGGGCGCTGCCTTGATCGCGCTGCGGATCTGCGGCGTGATCGGATAGCGATCAGCCAGCGCAAGCTCGACCTCGGCCGACATGTCGGTCGCGCTCAGCACCAAGGTGACCGGTCCGGGCGCCAGCCCCGGCACCGCCGGCGCCTCCATCAAGCGCCGCTTCACGCTTTGAAGACCGCCCGCATCGGTGACATGGATCCTGAGCCCCGCGCCACCGGCCCGCGCGGCCACAGCCTCGGCGGCCTCGACCTTGCGCGCGAGAAGCTTGACCTGGTCGCCCTGGGCCTCGGCCTCGACCGTCAGCACCACCGCATTGCCCGCCTCCAAAAGCGGGCGGGCCTCCTCAAGGGTGTCGGAAAAGACCGTCACCTCGTAAATCCCCGTCGGGTCCGAAAGCTGGACAAAGGCAAAGCGGTTGCCGCGGGCCGATTTGCGCTCCTGC
>JBCBKN010000221.1:0-7815 GCA_038521775.1 Pseudomonadota bacterium
CCGCGCGGTGCACCGCGCGCTGCCCGCCCAGGGGGCGGTCAGGTCTGCGCCCGGAGGCGCAGACGGGAGCGGTTTGGTCCCGTGGCGGCCGGGGCGCGTCCGTTCTGTCGCCGCGTCCTGTTGATCCGTTCTCCGCCCATTTCAGCCGCGTTGGCGGCTGGCAGGCCACGTCAAGTGTTCAGAGATCCGGGTAGATCGGGTACCGGCCGCAAAGCTCCGAGACCTGCCCGGCCACCGCAGTCTCAACCGCCGCGTTCCCCTCGGCGCCGTTCGCCGCCAGCCCATCGACAACCTCGACAATCAGCTCGGCGATCAGACGGAACTCCGCCTCGCCAAAGCCCCGGGTCGTGCCGGCCGGCGTGCCCAGCCGCAGCCCCGATGTCACCATGGGCGGTTCTGGGTCAAAGGGAATGCCGTTCTTGTTGCAGGTGATATGGGCGCGCAAAAGCGCCTCCTCGGCGGCATTGCCCTTCACCCCTTTGGGCCGCAGATCGACCAGGCAAAGATGCGTGTCGGTCCCGCCGGTCACAATGTCGAGCCCGCCTGCCATCAGCCCTGCCGCCAGCGCCTTGGCGTTTGCGATCACCGCGGCGATGTAGTCTTTGAAACCCGGCTCAAGCGCCTCGCCAAACGCCACCGCCTTGGCCGCAATCACATGCATCAGCGGGCCGCCCTGCAGGCCCGGGAACACCGCCGAGTTCACCTTTTTGGCAAGGCTCTCATCATTGGTCAGGATGATCCCGCCGCGCGGACCGCGCAGGGTTTTGTGGGTCGTTGAGGTCGCGACATGCGCATGGTCGAGCGGGTTGGGATGCAGGCCCGCCGCCACCAGCCCGGCGAAATGCGCCATATCGACATGCAGGATCGCCCCCACCTCATCGGCGATCTGGCGGAACCGCGCAAAATCGATCTGGCGGGGCACGGCCGACCCGCCGGCATAGATCAGCTTTGGCTTATGGGTGTGCGCCAGCTCGGCGACCTGATCGTAATCGACCAGATTGTCCTGGCGCCGCACGCCATACTGAACCGCGTTGAACCATTTGCCCGACAGGTTGGGCCGCGCGCCATGCGTCAGATGCCCCCCCGAGGCGAGATCCATGCCCAGGATCGTGTCGCCCGGCTTGATCGTGGCCAGCATCACGGCCTGGTTGGCCTGAGCGCCGGAATGCGGCTGCACATTGGCAAAGCCGCAGCCGAAGAGCCGGCAGACCCGTTCGATCGCCAGACGCTCGACCACATCGACATGGGCGCAGCCCGCATAGTAGCGCCGGCCGGGATAGCCTTCGGCATATTTGTTGGTCAGCACCGATCCCTGCGCTTCGAGCACCGCGCGGCTGACGATGTTTTCGGAGGCGATCAGCTCGATCTCGTCGCGCTGCCGGCCAAGCTCGCCCCGCAACGCCGCCAGAACGGCCGGATCGCGCCGGTCCAGCGGGTCCGCGAAGAACGCCGCATCCGGCGCTGTGCCCAGGTCGTCCATCCCTGCCCTCCATGACATGCATAGCTCAGCGACCGGGGCTTACATGCTTGCCTGGCGCTTGTCCAACGGGCAGGATCGCGCAGCGCTGCCCGATCGGCGGCAGCGGCAAGGTCGGGGCGCGAGCGGTGGGCATGGGCGCAAGGTCGCCCGCCCTAATGGGAGAGCGGCGCAGTGCGGCTCCATTTCACGGCAAATGGCAGCGAGGAGGCCATGCAGGCGCGGGCGCGGCTCATCGATCGCTATGCGCAGGTCGACCCGATGGAGGCCGATGCGATCGTCGCCTTGGGCGGCGATGGCTTCATGCTGGCCACGCTGCACGCGACCGAGCGTCTGTCCGCCCCTGTCTATGGCATGAACCGCGGCACGGTCGGGTTCCTGATGAACACCTATCGCGAGGATCGGCTGATCGAGCGGATTGCCGGCGCCGAGCGCACCGAGACGCGGCCGCTGCGCATGCAGGCCGAACGCGCCGATGGCACGGTTCTGCAGGCGCTTGCGATCAACGAGGTCTCGCTTTTCCGCGAAGGGCCGCAGGCGGCGCATCTGCGCATTCTGGTCGATGGGCGCGAGCGGATGGCCCAGCTCGTCTGCGACGGCGCGCTGGTCTGCACCCCGGCCGGGTCGACCGCCTATAACTACTCCGCACATGGCCCGATCATCCCCATCGAGGCCGGGATCCTGGCGCTGACGCCGGTTTCGGCCTATCGGCCGCGGCGCTGGCGCGGGGCGCTGCTGCCCACCACTGCCCGTGTGCGTTTCGAGACATTGGAGCCGGGCAAGCGGCCGGTGGCCGCGGTGGCCGACAATGTCGAGGTGCGCGATGTGCTGGCGGTGGATGTGGTGCAGTCCCAGGAGGTCACGCATGCGCTGCTCTTTGACCCGGGCCATGGGCTTGAGGAGCGTCTGATCCGCGAGCAGTTCACCTAGGCCCGCACCGTCACATGCCGACGCGTGACCCGTCAGGCCCCGTCGCCTGAGACGCCCAGTGTTGCGGCGCGTGATCTGGGCCGTGATCTGGGCCGCGATTCTGGCCGTCATCTGGGCCGCGACACGCGCCGTGATTCTGGCCGTGATTCTGGCCGTGAGCTGGGCTGTGACCGGTCTGCCTGGTTTGCCGCGCAACGCGGGGCCCATGCGCCGCAAGGCAGGCCATGGCGCGCGCCGCGCCGCCGCGCTGGCTGAAACAGTAGGTGCGGACCAGGGCTTCCCGAACGGGGCTTGCCGAACGGGGGGTGCGGAACGGGCCTTGCGGAACAGGGGGTGCGGAACAGGGGTTGATTGCGCGACCCATCACCGTCATGACCGGGTCTGGTCAGGTGGAAAGGCGGTGGCATGGCCCTGAGCCCGGGAGAGCAGCTGCGGTGGTGGAGCGTCGGGCTCCTGGTGCTGCTTGCCTTCTTGTGGCTGGTGGGCAACGCCCTGCTGCCCTACATCCTGGGTGCTGCCATTGCCTATCTGCTCGACCCGGTTGCCGACCGGCTGGAGGCGCTCGGGCTCAGCCGCGTCATGGCCACGGTCGCCATCACCGCCGGGATGATTCTGGCCTTCACCGGGGTGCTGCTGGTGCTGATCCCGGCAGTGGCCGGGCAGATCCAGCTTCTGGTCGATGCGCTGCCCGCTGCGCTGCGCGAGGCCCAGACCGTGCTGGCCGAGCGCTTCCCCGGCGCGCTTGAGCCGGATGGACCGCTGCGCCAGGCGCTCTCCTCGGCCGCCGACACGCTGCGCGACCGGGTGCTGAGCATGCTCAACGGGCTGGTCGCCTCCTCGCTGGCCGTCATCGACTTTGTCATCCTGCTGATCGTCGCGCCGGTGGTGGCGTTTTACCTGCTGCTCGATTGGGACCGGATGATCCAGCAGATCGACGATTGGCTGCCGCGCGACCATGCGCCCACCATTCGCCGCATCGCCGGTGATATGGACCGGGTCCTGGCGGGCTTTGTGCGCGGTCAATTGACGGTCTGCGCGATCCTGGGCACGTTCTATGCGGTCGGTCTGGTGCTGATCGGGCTGCAATTCGGGCTCCTGATCGGGCTTTTTGCAGGGCTGATCAGCTTTATCCCCTTCATCGGGTCGATCCTGGGCGGCGCAATCTCGATCGGCGTGGCGCTGGTGCAGTTCTGGGGCGACTGGCACTGGATCGGCGCGGTGGCGGTGGTCTTTGTCATCGGACAGGCGGTCGAGGGCAATTATCTGACGCCCAAGCTTGTGGGCGGCTCGATCGGGCTGCACCCGGTCTGGCTGATGTTTGCGCTGTCGGCCTTTGGGGCGGTGCTGGGCTTTACCGGTCTGCTGATCGCGGTGCCGGCCGCCGCGGCCATCGGGGTGCTCGGCCGCTTTCTGATCGGGCAGTATCAGGAGGGCCGGCTCTACAAAGGCAAGCTGCCCAAGGGCGGTGCGGATTGGTAAGCCAGCTGATCCTGCCGTTTGAAACGCAGCCCGCGCTTGGGCGGGACGATTTTGTCGAGGGCCCGTCGAACCGCGCAGCGCTTGCGGCCATCGAGGGCTGGCGCGACTGGCCCGGACAGCGGCTGGCGCTGATCGGGCCGCCGGCGACCGGCAAATCGCATCTTGCCGCCATCTGGGCGGGGCTCACCGGCGCGCAAACCCTTGCGCCCGACGCGCTTGAGGCCGCCGATCCGACCGAGCTTGCCGGCGCGCCGCTGCTCATCGAGGATGCCGACCGGCTGCTTGAGGGCGCAGAGGGCGAGACCGCGCTCTTTCACCTGCTCAACGCCTTTGCTGTCACCGGGCAGCCGCAGCTTCTGACCGCCCGCACCCCGCCGGCCCGCTGGCCGGTCGCGCTGCCCGATCTTGCCTCGCGCCTTTCGGCCATCCCGCTGGCCCAGATCGCCCCGCCCGACGATGCGCTGCTGCATGATCTCTTGCTCAAGCATTTCGCCGATCGGGGGGTGGAGCCGAGCGAGCCTCTGCTTGCCTTCATGCTGCGCCGGATGGAGCGGTCTGCCCGCGCCGCGGCCGAGCTGGTCGCGCAGCTTGACCGGGCCGCGCTGGCCGCAAAGGCGCCCCTCAGCGTTCCTTTTGCGCGCCGTGCGCTCGGCTGGTAGGCGGGCTTTGAGTGCGCGCTCGGCAAGACGGTCCCCGCGCTGTCACAGGGCCGTTGCACGCCGCAGGCATAGGGAGAGGTCATGAGCACCGCAGATTTCCTGAATTCGACCCCGCCCGACGCCGTTCCCGTAGAGTTCGACACCACTGGCCCCAAGCGGTTCTTCAACCGCGAGCTCTCCTGGCTTGCCTTCAACTGGCGGGTGCTGGAGGAGGCCGAGAACCCGGCCGTGCCGCTGCTTGAGCGGCTGCGCTTCCTGTCGATCTCCGGCAACAATCTTGATGAGTTCTACACCGTGCGCGTGGCGGGTCTGCGCAATCTTGTGCGCGGCGAGCGGGCGAGCCTCTCGGCCGACGGTTTGACCCCTGCCCAGCAGCTCGAACAGATCGATGCGGATGCCCGCGCGCTGATGGCCCGCCAGCAGATCAACCTGCAGGAGCTGCAGGGCGCGATGAAATCGGCCGGCATCGACGTGCTGACCCGCGCCGATCTGACCCGCGCCGATATCGAGCGGCTGGAGGAGGTGTTCCTGGCCGCGGTCTTTCCGGTGCTCACGCCGCTGGCGATCGACCCGGCCCATCCGTTTCCCTTCATTGCCAATCGCGGCATGGCCCTGGCGCTGCAGCTGCGGCGTGCCGAGGATGACACCCCGCTCGATGCCCTGCTGCCGGTTCCCAGCCAGGTGCCGCGGTTCTTCCGGGTCGAGGGCGGGCGGGGCCGCGCGCTGCGCTTCCTGCCCGTCGAGGTGATGCTGGAGCTCTTCATCGAGCGTCTCTTTCCGGGCTATTCGGTCGTCTCCTCCTGCCTCTTCCGGGTGCTGCGCGACAGCGATCTGGAGGTCGAGGAAGAGGCCGAGGATCTGGTGCGCGAGTTTGAGACCGCCCTCAAGCGCCGGCGCCGGGGCGAGGTGATCCGCCTGACCATGACCGCCGCGGCCGATGCCGATTTGCGCGACTGGATCACCGATGAGCTGTCTGTTGCGCGCGAGGAGCTGATCCTGGTCGACGGGATGATCGGGGTGGCGGACCTCTCGGAGCTTGTGGTCAAGGAACGCCCCGATCTCCTGTGGCCGCCCTTTCAGCCGCGCATGCCCGAGCGGGTGCAGGATTTCGAAGGCGATATCTTCGCCGCGATCCGCACCAAGGACATGCTGTTGCACCACCCCTATGAGACCTTCGACACCGTGGTGCGGTTTCTCCAGCAGGCCGCGCGCGACCCCGATGTCGTGGCCATCAAGCAGACCCTCTACCGCACCTCGCGCAACAGCCCCATCGTGGCTGCGCTCTGCGAAGCGGCCGAGGACGGCAAATCGGTCACCGCGCTGGTCGAGCTGAAGGCGCGGTTCGACGAGGCGGCCAATATCCGTCTGTCGCGGGAGCTGGAGCGGGCCGGCGCCCAGGTCGTCTATGGCTATATGGACTGGAAGACCCATGCCAAGGTCTCGGCCGTGGTGCGGCGCGAGGGGGGCGAGCTGGTCACCTACACCCATTACGGCACCGGCAATTACCACCCGATCACCGCCAATATCTACACCGATCTGTCGCTTTTTACCTGCGATCCGGCGCTGGGCCGCGATGCCGCCAAGCTCTTCAACTTCGTGACCGGCTATGCGCGCCCGCAGGGGCTGGAAAACATCGCCGTCGCCCCGATCCTGCTCAAGCAGCGGATCCTGGAGGGGCTGGAGGCCGAGGCCGCCCATGCCCGCGCCGGGCGCCCCGCCCATGTCTGGGTCAAGCTCAATTCGGTGATCGAGCCCGAGGTGATCGACGCGCTTTACGCCGCCAGCCAGGCCGGCGTGCGCATCGACATGGTGGTGCGCGGCATTTGCGGGGTGCGGCCGGGGATCAAGGGGCTTTCCGAGACGATCCGGGTGAAATCGGTGGTCGGCCGGTTCCTGGAACATTCCCGCATCTGTTGTTTCGGCAATGGCCATGGCCTGCCCTCGGATGAGGCGCGGGTCTATATCTCATCGGCCGACTGGATGGGGCGCAACCTGAACCGCCGCGTCGAAACCCTGGTCGAGATCACCAACCCCACCGTGCGCGGCCAGATCGTGGGCCAGGTGATGGCGGCCAATCTGGCCGATGTCGCGCAAAGCTGGGTGCTGGGGGTCGATGGCAGCTGGTCGCGCGGGGCGCTTGCGCCGGAGGCGGGGGCTGAGGCCATCCCCTTCAACTGTCACCGCTTCTTCTTGGAAAACCCGTCCCTGTCGGGTCGCGGCCGTGCGGCGCCGGCAGATCCGCCAAGCCTGACCCACACGGCCTGAGGCGGCGATCCGCGCGGCTGGCTCGGGCCGGCCACAGGCGGGCCGGGGGCAGGCCGGTCTGCCCATGCGGTCGGGCGCCGCTAAAGCGCCTGCGACGAAATCTGGGTCATGCCGCCTTGGAGAGTAAGGTCCTCGACCACGAGACTGGCGAGGAATTAGGCGGCAGAAGGCCGAGGCTCAATAAATGCCGGACTTTGAAGCCACGAGCCGCGTAAGAGTGGCTCGTGGCTCAGCAGAGGATCTAAAGCCTAATTTAGCCTGAATACTCGAGCGCTAATATTTTTCGATCTCCTGTCAGAGTCATTATGAAATCTTAGCAACATAATGCCGCGTGTTGTAACTTCACGACAAGTAGATGATCTGTCTATCGTGAGAATTTCACGTTCTCCGTCCATGATGTAGACAAGCGTTCGCGCAGAAGCGCCATCAAAGCAAACGAGCGATGTACCAGGTGGAGCGCCGAACTCGATCCTGGATGCGCGAGGCGGCAGGTCGAGGGGAAATTCACCGTCTGCATTTGTAACTCTGCGTTCAATTTTCCATATCGAACGATCTTGCGCTGCCCCAGATGAAGAAACAATACATGCGAGCGATGCTGCTATCACGTGCTTTATGAGTCTCACTATTTGTCTCCCTGAATGGATTTCCAGTTAATTTAGAGGCGGAGTATCGTGTTGTGTAGAGCTTACCATTGTGTCTTGGCAATAAAATGAACAGCGCTAACTGTGGTAAGGCGCTTTGGGCGACACTTGTGTCATGCCGCCTGCGGCGAGAGAAACGTGATGTCGCCGTTGGCGACGGAGATGTGATGTCGCCTTTTCGCGACCGGGGTGCCTCGCCGCCTTTGGCGACAGCTTGGTTGCGTCGCCTTTCGCGACAACTGCATTGCGTCGCCTTTGGCGACATTTCGTCGTTTCACTGGTGGCGATGGCGACCTCAGGCCGCCGCGCCGCGCTGCGGCCGCAGGAATTGGGCCAGCCGCTCGGCCCCCAGCATATGCATGCG
>JBCBKN010000222.1:0-7811 GCA_038521775.1 Pseudomonadota bacterium
ATGATCCGCGCCGCGGTGATCTATGAGGATGCGCATCTGATCGTGCTCAACAAGCCGCCGGGCCTGGCGGTGCAGGGCGGCAGCGGCACATCCCGCCATGTCGACGGTCTTGCCGCGGTGCTTGCCGATGACGGGGCGCGGCCCAGGCTCGTGCACCGGCTCGACAAGGACACCTCGGGCGTTCTGGTTCTGGCCCGCACGCCGCGCGCAGCGGCCGCGCTGGCGCGGGCCTTCCATGCCCGCGACACCCGCAAGGTCTATTGGGCGCTGGTTGCGGGCTGTCCGCAACCGCCGGCCGCGACCATCCGCTTTGGCCTGGTCAAGGCCGGCGTGAAGGCTGGCGGCGAGGCCGAGCGCATGCGCTGCCTTCACCCAGACGAGGTCGCCGGCGTGCCAGGCGCCAAGCATGCCGTCACCGAGTATTGCGTTCTTGAGGCTGCCGCCCGCCGTGCGGCCTGGGTGGCGCTGTCGCCGATCACCGGGCGCACCCACCAGCTGCGCGCCCATATGGCGCAGATCGGCCATCCGATCGTGGGAGACGGGAAGTATGGCGGGCGCGGTCAGACCAATGAGGGCGACGGTTGGGGCGCCCAGCTCGGCGGCCAGATCAGCCGCAAGCTCCACCTCCATGCCCGCAGCCTGACCCTCACCCATCCCGATACCGGCAAGCTGCAGACCTTCACCGCGCCATTGCCCGAGCATATGCAGCGCAGCTGGGCGTTTTTCGGCTGGGAACAGGACAGTGCGCCCGACAGCCCGTTCGAGGGCCGGCCATGAGCGTCGGGACACCGGCCTCGCCGGACCTGCGGCTGATCGTCTTTGACTTTGACGGCACGCTGGTCGACAGCCAGCGCCTGATCCTGGCCGCGATGGGCCGGGCCTTTGCTGAGTGCGGCTTGGCCGCGCCGCCCGACGCGCAGGTGCTTGGCATTGTCGGGCTGTCGCTGCCACAGGCCTTCAAGCGCCTGCGCCCGGATCTCCCGGGTAAGACCATCGCCGCGCTGACAGCCGGCTACAAGCTCGCCTTCGGGCATCTTCGCGACGCGGCCAAACGGGAGGGGGGCGGGGCCGGCACATCGCCGCTCTATCCCGGGGCGCGCGCGGCCCTGGCGCGGCTGTCTTCCTGGGGTCCGGAAACGCTGCTGGGCATTGCGACGGGCAAGGGGCGGCGCGGGCTCGACGATCTGATGACCGAGCATGATTTGGGGGGCTTCTTCACCACGCTGCAGACCGCCGATCTGCACCCCTCCAAGCCGCATCCCGCCATGCTTGAGGCCTGTCTCGCCGAAACCGGCGTCGCCGCATCGCGCGCGGTGATGGTGGGCGACACCGCCTTTGACATCGAAATGGGGCGGGCGGCGGGCTATCGCACCATCGGCGTGGCCTGGGGCTATCACCCCGTTGCCGATCTGCACGCGGCCGGGGCCGATGACGTGATCGAGAGCTTCGATTCGCTCGACCGGGCGGTGGAGGCGCTGCTGTGACCCTGCCTGGCGGGACGGCCGCCCGACGGTTTTGGACCCATGCCGAGGTGGTGGCCGATGCGGCCGGCCATGCGCTCATGCTCGACGGCAAGCCCGTGCGCACGCCGGCCCGCGCGGCGCTGGTCTTGCCAAACCGCGCCCTGGCCGCAGCGGTGGCCGCGGAATGGGAGGCGCAGGGTGAGACGATCCGCCCCGCGACCATGCCCCTGACCCGGGCGGCAAACTCGGCCATCGACCGGGTCGGCCCGCAGCGCGCGGCGGTCGCCAACATGGTGGCGGCCTATGGCGAGAGCGATCTTCTGTGCTACCGCGCCGAGCACCCGCCGGGGCTTGTCGCCCGGCAGACCGCGGCTTGGGACCCCATGCTGCTCTGGGCCGACGCGGCGCTGGGCGCGCCGCTCACCCCCACAAGGGGCGTGATGCATGCCCCCCAGCCCGAGGCCAGCCTGGCGCGGCTGCGCGATGCGGTGATGGCGCTGGATGCGTTCGAGCTGACCGGGTTGCACGATCTTGTGGCACTTTCCGGCTCGCTGGTGCTGGGGTTGGCAGTGCGCGCCGGCCGCCTCGATCCGGCCGAGGCCTGGGACATGTCGCGCCTTGACGAGGCCTGGCAGGCCGAGCACTGGGGCATCGATGCCGAGGCCGCCGCTGCGACGGCCGAGCGTGAGGCGGCCTTTCGCGCCGCCGCCCGGCTGCTGGATTTGCTGGAGGACCGCGATGCCTGAGCCCAATTACGCCACCAGCCCGGCCGATTTTCGGCTGGACGAGATTGCCAGGATGTCGGGTCTGGAGATGCTGCAGGGCATCATCGACGGCACGGTGTTCGCCCCGCCGATCGCGCGCACGCTTGGCTACCGGCTCTGGTCGGTCGAGCCTGGCCGGGCGGTGTTTCGCGGTGTTGCGTCATTTGACTACATGAACCCGTCAGGCGTTGTGCATGGCGGCTGGTACGGCACGCTTTTGGACAGCTGCATGGCCTGCGCGGTGCTCACCCGGCTGGCCGTGGGCCAGGCCCAGACGACGCTGGAGTATAAGATCAACATCATCCGCCCGGTGCCCGACGGCATGGAGGTCGATGCGATCGGCGAGGCGCAGCATGTCGGGCGCTCCACCGGTGTTGCGTCGGGACGGCTCGTCGGGGTGGCCGACGGGCGCGTTTATGCCACCGGCTCCACAACCTTGATCGTGATGGGGGGCTGATGCGCATTGTCATCGTCGGCGGCGGGATCATGGGCGCCTCGGCGGCCTGGTGGCTGACCCGCGGCCCCACTCCACCGGCAGTTGCCGTGATCGAACGCGACCCCAGCCTGGCGCAAAGCGCGACCATGCTGTCGGCCGCGTCGATCCGCATGCAGTTCACCTTGGCCGAGAATGTCCGGATGAGCCAGTTCGGCTGGCAGTTTCTGAACGAGGCGCAAGCGACGCTGGGCGAGGATGTGGGGCTGCGCAAGCGCGGCTATCTGGTGCTTGCCTCCGATGCCGGGGCGCAAACGCTGCGCGACAGCGTTGCGATGCAAAACGACGAAGGCGCGGCGACCGCGCTTCTGGACCCGGCCGCGCTGACCCGGCGCTTTCCCTGGATCTCGGCAGAGGGCGTCGCGCTGGCCGCGCTGGGCGAGACCGAGGGCTGGTTCGACCCGGCAGGCTTTCACCGCGGCCTTAAGCGCGGCGCGCAGAGCGCGGGGGCGGTCTGGCACACCGGCATGGCGACGGGCTTTGCCCACACCGCCGGACGGCTGAGCGGGGTTGAGGTGGTCGATGCGCAGGACCAGCCTCAGACCCTGCCTGCCGATCTGATCATCAATGCCGCCGGTCCTCGTGGCGGTGAGGTGGCCGGCTGGGCCGGCGTCGATCTGCCGGTCCGTCCCGACATCCGCACCGTGGTCCGGCTGACCTCGCCCGAAAGCCAGGCGATCTGCGCCGAAAGCCCGCTGATCTTCGACATATCCGGGGTCTGGATGCGGCCCGAAGGGTCGGGATTTATCTCCGGTGCGCCCTCGCCGGTGCAGCCCGACGACCCCTGGGATATGACGCCGGACTGGCCGCTTTTCGAAGAGACCATCTGGCCCGGCCTTGCCGCGCGCATTCCGGCCTTTGAGCGTCTGCGCATGGCCGGTGCCTGGGCCGGCCCCTATGACTGGAACGCGGTCGATCAGAACGGGCTGATCGGGTTTCACCCGGGCTGCGACGCGCTCTTTCACATCTGCGGATTTTCCGGTCATGGGCTGCAACACGCGCCGGCGGCAGGCCGCGCGCTGGCCGAGCTGGTCCTGACCGGTCGGTTCCAGACGCTCGATCTGTCGGCCCTGGCGGCGAACCGCCTGGCCCTAGGGCGTGAGATGCACGAGCTGGCCGTGATTTGAGCGCGTGATCTGGGCGCGCGATCTGGGCGCGCCTGCAAGCTCTGCGTCGGCCCAAGGCTCGGGGGCGCAGAGGGCGCAGAGGGTGCGTCCGCGGCCGGCCAGCCCACCCGTGACGCCCTGGCGGGTTTGAAGCGATTCGCTGCACGCCCCTGGTGCAGCGCCCCACGCCGCTCAATCCGGAATGGGTGATTTGTCGACAGCTTTAACCTTTTGTTAGGATAAAGCTTCCGTTAACGCGACATCTCACGTAGCTTAAATCCTGTGTTGTGTAGAGCGGTTGTGGGGCTCGCGTGGATCGAATTGCAATACTGGACAAGGTGTTCGAAGAGCAGGCGGTTCAAGCGCCGGTTCTGACCGTTTCTTATCAGAGCGACAGCGCTGGTTGGACAGGTCTGGTGACCCATACGGTCAGCGAGGTGATTTACAGCGCCTTTGACCGCGGGTTCGCCGATTACATCTACGCGACAACCGGGCAGGCAATGCCGCGCGCACGGGTTGAAACCCTGCTGTCGGACAGCAGCGGCGTGGTGCTGCGTCGGGCAACCAGCGGCTGCCTGACGGTTCTGGAGGCGCTGGTGCAGATCGGGCAGAAGGCCACGGCCGACGCGCCGCGCGACATGAAGATTTCGCCCGGCGATCGTTGCCGGCATTTGGCGCTGCGCGACACGCTGCGCAGCCAGCGCCGCGAGGCTGCGGATTTCGAGGTGCTGGCCGAGGCGCGCGATCTGATCGCCGAGATTGCCGATCCGGGCCTTTGCCGGATCACCGCCACGCTTGAGGGCGCCTCGATCCAGCCCCCTGGCGGCACCGGCATATTTTGCGAAATCGATATGGAACGGGGTCTGGTGACCTTCCCGCCGCAGGGCGATGCGGAATCGATCAAGGTGCCGCTGATGAATTTTCGCGAGGCAGCGCGCGAAAAGCCCGCGCTGGGCGGCCGGTTGCGGGCCTTGCAGGAGAGCATCGCCGCCGCGCGCCGCATGGCCGTCGATGCGTTCGGCGCCGCCTGCGATTTGGAGGTCAGCCGGTTCAACGGGTCGCTGGCAGGGCGGGTGCTGGAGGGGCGCGCCGCCGAAGTTGCCGGGGATCTGATGGACCGGCTGATGGCCGCGTTCGGGCCGCAGCTGCGCGGTCTCTCGCCGCATGCGCGGCTGATCACGCTCGACTGGCTTGAATCGGGGCTGAGCCGCAAGCGCCTGGAGCATGATTTCGCGGCCTGACGCAGCGACATAAGGCGGCGGCGCGTCGCGCGGCCTTCCGCAGCGCCGCGTTTTCTGCAAACCTCTTTCGGACCGGCGCGGGCATCGCCTTTTCGGAGGCGTGCCCGCCCGATGCTGCCCCGTCCGAGGAGCCTGCCATGACCAGCGACACTGCCCTTCACCCAGATGCGACCACGGCCCTTGTCACGTCATCGCGCGCAAACGGGGTGCAGACCCTGCGCATTGCCCGGCCCGAGAAGAAGAACGCGCTGACCGATGCGATGTATCATGCGCTGGCCGATGCCATGGCCGAGGCCGAAGCGGACCCCGCGATCGGCGTGCATCTTTTTGCCAGCCATGAGGGGATGTTCACCGCGGGCAATGACATTGCCGATTTCATCGCCCGGGCCACCGGCGGTGCTGCGTCGGGTGGGGCTGTGGCGCCCAGCGGGGTGATGCGGTTCTTGCAGGCCTTGTCGACGGCCGAGAAACCCATGGTCGCGGCGGTGGACGGCATCGCCATCGGGATCGGCACCACCATGCTGTGGCAATGCGACATGGTTCTGGCCAGCCCGCGGGCGCGATTTCACACCCCGTTCATCGATTTGGGCCTGGTGCCCGAGAACGCCTCCTCGCTGCTGGCGCCGCGCCTCATGGGATATGCCCGGGCCTTTGAGATGCTGTGCCTGGGCGAGCCCTTTGATGCCGAGCGGGCGCTTGCCGCGGGCTTTGTCAATGCAATCCACCCGCCCGAGAAACTGGATGCCGAGGCGCAGGCGCTCGCCGCCCGCCTTGCCGCCAAACCGCGCGAGGCGATGCGGCTGTCGCGGGCGCTGCTGCGGGGCACGTCGGAGGAGCGGCTGGATGCGCTGCGCCGCGAGGGCAGGATTTTCGAAGAGCGGCTCTCCTCGGACGAGGCGCGGAACGCCTTCATGGCCTTCATGTCGCGAAAGGCCGGCTGACCGCAGTCCGGCGCGGGCCGGCGGGTGCCATGGCGGGCCGGGTTCTGATCGCCGGTGGCGGGATTGCCGGCCTGACCGCGGCCCTGGCGCTGGCACGGCGCGGCTTTGAGGTCGAGCTGGTCGAGCGTGCCGAGCTGTTCGGCGAGATCGGGGCCGGCATTCAACTGGGCCCGAACGCGATGCGGGTGATGGAGGCGCTGGGCCTGGCCGAGCCGGTCGTGACAGCGGGCTTCCGGCCGCGCTGTGCCGAGATCCGGCTGGGCGATCTGGGCCATCAGGTGTTTTCGCTCAGCTTTGACGGCACCGCACCGCCGGGGCGCGCCTTCGTGCAGATCCACCGGGCCGATCTCCACGCGCTCCTGCTCGCAGCGGCGCGCGATGCGGGTGCGGTCCTGACGGGGTCTGCGCAGGCCGTGTCGGTCGCGCAATCCGAGGCGCGGGTGACCCTGACCCTGGCGGATGGCACGACCCGCGATGCGGAGTTCCTGATCGGCGCTGACGGGCTGCGCTCGGCCATTCAGCCGCATGTCGTCACGGCCCCGCCGCCGCGCTTTACCGGGCAGGTGGCCTGGCGCGCGACGCTTGCTGCCGAGGATCTGCCCGACGGGCTGGTCGCGCCCAACGGCACGATCTGGGTCGGGCCGGGCCGCCATGTGGTCACCTATTTCCTGCGCGGCGGGGCGCTGGTGAACATCGTGGCGGTGGAGGAACGGACGCATTGGCAGGAGGAGGGCTGGACCACGCCAGGCGATCCCGATGCGCTGCGCGCCGCCTTTGCCGGCTGGCATCCGCGCGTCACCGGGCTGCTTGACCGCATCGACACCGCCTATATCTGGGCGCTGCGCGATCGGCCGCCTTTGCCGGTCTGGACCAAGGGGCGCGTTGCGCTGATCGGCGATGCCTGCCATCCGATGCTGCCTTTTTTGGCGCAGGGCGCGGCCATGGCCATCGAGGATGGCTGGGTGCTGGCCGCCGCGCTTGCGCGCAATCCGGGGCCCGAGGGGCTCGCCCGCTACGCCGCGGCGCGCCAGGCCCGCACGGCCCGCGTACAACATGCCGCCCGGCGCAATGCGGGGCGGTTTCACCGCCGCGGCGCGCTGGGCCGGCTGGCGGAGTTCGGGCCGATGGCGGTGGCAAATCTGGTGATGCCCTGGACGCTTCGCCGCGCGATGCGGTGGCTTTACGATCATGACGCAACCCAAAGCATCGGGTCATGAGCCGGCCTGACGCCACGCAACGGCCCGATGCCGCGGTCGCGCAGGCTGGCGCGGGGCCGGTCCTGGCCATCCAGTCCTTTGTGGCGGCCGGCCGGGTCGGTCACCGCGCGGGAAGCTTTGCGTTGGAGCGGCTGGGGCGCGAGGTCGTCCAGATCCCCACGACGCTTCTCTCCGGGCATGCCGCGACCCCCGGGGTTGCGGGCCGAAAACTGCCCGCAACGGAGATCGAGGCGCTGTTGGGCGGTGTGGAACGGGCCGGGCTGATGCCCAAGCTCTCAGCGGTGCTGACCGGCTATCTGGGCAGCGCCGAGACGGTGGAGGTGGTCGCGCGGATGCTGACATCCCCGGCGGCCCTGGGCACTGGGCAGGGCGCGGGGCAGAACGCGGGGCAGGGCACAGGGCAGGGCGCGGGGCTGGGGATGGCTGGCACCGGGCAGGGCGACGCCGCCCCGTTTGCGCCCGGCATTCCGGTGCTCTGCGACCCGGTGCTGGGCGATGACGGCCCGGGGCTCTATCTGCCGGCGGCTGTGGGCGAGGCGTATCGCAGGCTGCTTTTGCCCCATGTGGCGATCGCCACGCCAAATGC
>JBCBKN010000223.1:0-7737 GCA_038521775.1 Pseudomonadota bacterium
CCAGCATCATCCAGCCCAGCCCGCCGAAGCGGACATGGCGCATCGAGAAGGCCGCCCCCAGCAGCACCATCGCGGCAAAAAGCAGCGGTTTGGCGAGCTCCTTTTGGTAATGCATCTCGTGACGCAGGGCCGAAAAGCCCGAGGCGCGCAGCGTGGCGATGAAATCCGGCAGGTCCCAAAAGCCGATCGCGTCGGGCGAAGCGAAGCTGTCGAGGATCCGGTCGCGCGTCAGATCGGTGGCGATCTGGTATGTCTCATGCCGGCTGCGCCGCGGCGGGCTTGCGGTGGTGTCGGGGTCAAACTCCCACCGGCGCGCCTCGGCCAGATGCCAGGCGCCGTCGCGCAGTTCGGCCATCTGCGCCTCGATGCGCCCGGTCAGCGCGTTCTGGCGCGAGAAGTCGAAGAAGGTGACATCGTAAAGCCGGTCGCCCGACGGGTCGGCCCGCAGCGCCCGGATCACCGTCTGGCCGTCACCGCTCGACTGGCGCAGCCAGAGGCCCTCGCGTGAGATCGACAAGAGGCTCTCTTGCCCGCGCAGATACCGTGCCTCCAGCGTCTCGAAGCGTTGCAGCATCGCAGCCGAGATCGGGTTGATCACCGTCACGGCCAGAAGGCCCAGCACCACCGCGCAGGACAGGGCCGGTGCCAGCACCCGCCAGGCCGAAAGCCCCGCGGCCCGCGTCACCACCAGCTCGGAGGATCGCGCGAGGCGGGCAAAGCAGGCCATCGCCGCCAGCATGAAGACAAAGGGAAAGGTGACGCTGGCCACCGGCAGGCTGTGCAGCACCACCAGATTGAGGACCTGAGCGATGCCGGCGGCGCTGTCAGAGGCGCGGCGCAGCTGCTCGACAAGGTCGATCAGAAACACCAGCGCAAGCACGATCGCGAGGGCACCGCCCAGCATGCTCAGAAAATGCCGGACCAGATAGGCAAAGAGCGTCGCGCTCATGACGCCCCCGGCGCGGGTGCGGCCGAAAGGTCGGCAGCGCTCGGTTTGGCACGGTAAAGGACGATCACGGCCAGCGCGATCATCGCCCCGAGCGGCGGCAGATACATGCTGGGCCAGAGCAGCGCCATATCGGTGGTCACCGCCTTTGCCGCCACGCCCGAAACCCGCAGGGCCAGCGCCGCGCCGATTGCCACCCAAATGATCAGCGCACCGCCGCGGCGGCCAAAGCTGCCAAAGATCATGAAGCCGAACGCGACCAGCGGCAGCGCAAGCCCGTAAAGCGGCGCGCTGATCTGTTCATGCCCCTCGGCGACATAATCGCCGAGGTGGAAGTATGGCTGGGCGCGCAGTTCGGCCGGCGGGTCGACCAGCGTGGGCGCGTAATACTCGGACGGTTTGCGCCGTCGGTTGGGATCAGACCTCATCAGCGGCGTCAGATCATAGGTGAAACTGTCAAAGCGCAGGGTCGACAGGGCCTCGGCCGCGCGGTCGAAATGCTGGGCTGCCCCGTCAAACATCACCACCCGGGTCGAGTTTTCGTCGCGCAACAGCGCCGCGCGGTTGGCCGAATAGGTCACCGGTGCGTCGGGGTCGCGCCGGTCATGGATGAAAATGCCGGCCATCTCGCCCCGGCTGGAGGCTTCGGCGACATAAACGGTGAGCCCGCTGGCCGGGTGGATGAACTGCCCCGCGCGGATCAGCGCCGAGGCGATATCGCCCGTCACATCCGCCATGCGGTCGCGCAGCTGTCCTGCCGCGGTCGGCATCAGATAAAGCGTGATCACGCCCATTGCGACCAGATTGAGAAGACCAAAGGCCAGCACGGGCCGGGCCAGCCGAGCCGGGCTCGACCCCGCGCTCATCATGACCACCAGCTCGCTGTCCCCGCGCAGCCGGTTGAGCGTAAAGAGCGTCGCGGCAAAGGCCGAGACCGGCAGCACGATCGACATCACCATGGGCAAGAGCAGCGCGGTGAACTCGGCAAAGATCGCGGCTGACTGGCCATTATTGACCACCAGATCGATGATGCGCAGCGACTGGCTCAGCCAGATCACACCGGTGAAGATAAGCGCAAAAAACCCGTAAGGCCCAAGGAGCTGCACGAAGATGTAGCGGTCCAACCGGGTCATGGATCCCTTCCTGCGCCGCATCGCGCGGCCCCTATCCGGCCTAGGGGCTCGGGGGCGACGGGTCAAGCATCGGCGCGCCGAGTTGGGCCAAGGGCCAAGGGTCTTCCGGGGTCCTGTCTCTGGGGTCCGGGCAGGGGCGACGGACCATGGCAGCGCGCGCCCGTCATTGGGACCCCCGGCGCCTGCGACACCGGCAGCACCTGCGGCAGGGTCGGTTCACCATCTGGTCAAGCGCCCGCAAACCGTCTAAGGCGACCTGCGCCCGGACTTCCGGAAGGAGACAAGGATGACCCGACCGCTCGATATTGTGTTTGCCCAAGCCGATCCGCAGGGTTTTGCCGCGCTGGAGGGGCAGATTGCCGTGGTTGCCGATCCGGAAGGCGGGTTGGACCAGCTTGCCCGGCGGATCGACCGGCTGAGCCGGGGTGCTGTGCGACGTGCGGTGGCGAGCGAGGCCTGGGGCAAGCTTGAGGACGGGCAGGGCATCCTGCTGGCCATGCCGCACGGGCTGAAGGTCGATGCGCTGATGGTCATCAAGCTGGGCCGCCGCCGTGACCCGATGGCAGCGCGGCGGGCCGGCGCCTGGGTCGCCCAGACGATGAAGAAAAAGCCCATCACGCTGATCCTGCCCGCGCGGCCGGCCGCTGATATCGCGTTCGGGCTGGCGCTCAGGGCCTACAGTTTCGACGCCTACCGCACCGGCGACGACACCCAAGCCGCGCCCAGCGTGCGGGTTCTCTTGACCCGGCCCGAGGAGGCCGCGACCGCCGCGCGCGACCAGGCCGCCCTGGTCGAGGGCGTGTTTTTCACCCGCGATCTGGTCAATGAGCCGGCAAATGTGCTGACCACCACCGATTTTGCCGCCCGGCTCGCCGCGATGCAGGAGCTGGGGCTGGAGGTCGAGATCCTCGAAGAGCCGGATCTGGAGAAGCTCGGCGCCAAGATGCTGCTTGCAGTGGGCCATGGCTCGGAGAGCCCCAGCCGGGTCGTGGTGATGCGCTGGCAGGGCGGGGGCGAGGAGGCGCCGCTGGCGTTGATCGGTAAGGGCGTGGTCTTCGACACGGGCGGCATCTCGCTCAAACCCGCGGGCGGCATGGAAGAGATGACCATGGACATGGCCGGCGCGGGCGTCGTCGCTGGCGTGATGCGCGCGCTTGCCCTGCGCCGGGCCAAGGCGAATGTGGTCGGGCTGGTCGGGCTGGTTGAGAACATGCCCGACGGGCGGGCCCAGCGGCCGGGCGACATCGTCACCTCGATGAAGGGCGACACGGTCGAGGTGATCAACACCGATGCCGAGGGCCGCCTGGTTCTGGGCGATGTGCTATGGTACGCGCAGGAGCGGTTCAAGCCCGTCGCGATGATCGATCTGGCCACGCTGACCGGTGCGATGATCGTGGCGCTCGGCCATCACCGGGCGGGCTATTTTGCCAATGATGACGGGCTGGCCGAGGCGCTGCAAAAGGCCGCCGATGCCGAGGGCGAGGGCGCCTGGCGCCTGCCCCTGGGCAAGGCCTATGACAAGCAGATCAAATCGCGCCTGGCCGATATGAAGAATGTCGGCGGCCGCTCGGCCGGTGCTGTGACCGCCGCGCAGTTCCTGCAGCGCTTTGTGCAGGATGGCACGCCCTGGATCCATATCGACATTGCCGGGGTCGCGATGCCGCCCGAGCCGGGCAGCTTTGCGCCCAAGGGTCCCAGCGGCTGGGGCGTGCTCACACTGGACCGATTGGTGCGCGACCGCTACGAGAGCTGACCGCGATGGCCGAGGTGCTGTTTTACCACCTCACCCGGTCGGCCCTGGAGACGACCCTGCCGGGGCTTCTGGAGCGCAGCCTTGCCAAGGGCTGGCATGTGGTGCTGCGCATCGGCGGGGCCGATCGGCTGGCGGCACTCGACAGCCTGCTTTGGACCTATGACGAGGCCGGGTTTCTGCCCCATGGCGGGCCTGCCGCGCCGCATGGGGAGCGTCAGCCGATCTATCTGACCACGGGCTCCGAGATCCCCAACCGGGCCGAGGCGCTGTTTCTCGTCGATGGCGCGACCGCGTCGGTGGATGAGATGTCCAGGCTGACGCGCACGGTTCTGATCTTTGACGGGCGAGACCCCGAGGCGGTGGCCGCGGCGCGCAGCGAATGGTCGACGGTCACCGGGGCCGGGCTGACCGCCGTTTACTGGGCCCAGACCGAGCGCGGCTGGAGCGAAAAGGCCCGCTCGGGCGGCTGATCGTGCTACTCGGCCGCCGGCATCTGGCTGCGCACCGCCTCACGAATGTTAAAGGTCGGCCGGCTCCCCAGATCGTCCCAATGCGCGTCCAGCCAGCGCGAGGCCGCCTGATGGCCCAGCGCATGCAGATGCTCCAGAAACTCCCATTCCGCATTGAGTTTGGAGGAGGCGCCCAGCGGGTTGAGCGCGGCATCGTCGCGGATCATATGGATGCGGATCTTGCGGTATTTTCCGCGCTGCAGCACACCCTCATTGATCATCCGGCGTACAAAATCGATGGCCCGGAACTCCGCCAGCAGCGGCGCGTTGAAGGTGATCTCGTTCAGCCGCTCCTGAATGTCATGCGCGGTGGTCGGCACGCCGGGCCGCGAGACCGGGTTGATCTGCACGATCATGATGTCCTTGGTCTCGTCCACCTCATAAAGCGGATAGAGCGCGGGGTTGCCCGCATAGCCGCCATCCCAGTAATGCTGCCCATCGATCTCCACCGCCTGGTAGATATGCGGCAGGCAGGCCGAGGCCATCACCATATCGGCCGTCAGGCTGCGCCGGTTGAAAAGCTTGATGCGCCCGGTCTCGACATTGGTCGCCGAAATGAAAAGCCGCATCTGATCGCAGGCGCGCACCAGCTCGAAATCGACATGCGTCTCGAGCACCTCTTTGAGCGGGTTGAGGTTCAAGGGGTTGAGTTGATAGGGCGAGATCACCCGGCTGAGCCCATCGAAAAAGTGAAAGCCGGGCGAGTTCTGCAGCGACCAGCTGCCCAGGAACCGGTCGACCGGGTTGCGTTGGATCGGGCTGAGCCGGGCGGCATCGCTGATCGCCCGCCAGAATGAGGCCAGCGCGGCCCGCGCGCCCTCGGCCCCGCCCTTCATCAGCCCGCTTGCCGCAACGGCGGCGTTCATCGCGCCCGCCGACGTGCCGGAGATGGCCGCGATGCGCACGCGCCCATCCTCCAAAAACCGGTCCATCACGCCCCAGGTGAACGCGCCATGCGCCCCGCCCCCCTGCAGCGCAAGGCTGATCGGCTTTGCGACGGATTGCTGCATTTGCATTTCCTTTAGGTTTAAAATATCTTCCCTCGCAACCGTCATATCACACCCGTTCTCGGAGGGGACCATCATGAACGCGCCCATGCTCAAGCCCAAGGACCGGCCCGAGCTCGACCGGTTCGACTGGGAGGATCCGTTCCGTCTGGCCGACCAGCTGACCGAGGAGGAGCGGATGCTGGCCGAGGGCGCGCGGGCCTATGCGTCCGACAAGCTCCTGCCGCGGGTCGAGCGGGCCTATCTCGACGAAACCGTCGAGCCCGAGATCTTTGCCGAGATGGGCGCGATGGGGCTTTTGGGCGTCACCGTGCCCGAGGCCTATGGCGGGCTCGGCGCGGGCTATGTCTCCTACGGGCTTGTTGCGCGCGAGATCGAGCGGGTCGATTCGGGGTATCGGTCGATGATGTCGGTGCAGTCGAGCCTGGTGATGTATCCCATCTATGCCTATGGCTCGGAGGGGCAGCGCCAGCGCTACCTGCCCAAGCTGGCCGCGGGCGAGTGGATCGGCTGTTTTGGCCTCACCGAGCCTGAGGCGGGCTCGGACCCCGGCGGCATGAAGACCCGGGCCGAGAAGACCGCGGATGGCTACCGCATCACCGGCGCAAAGATGTGGATCTCAAACAGCCCCATCGCCGATGTCTTCGTGATCTGGGCGAAATCCGACGCGCATGGCGGCAAGATCCGCGGCTTTGTGCTGGAAAAGGGCATGGCGGGGCTCTCGGCCCCCAAGATCGGCGGGAAGCTTTCCTTGCGCGCCTCGGTCACCGGCGAGATCGTGATGGACGCGGTCGAGGTCGGCGAAGACGCGCTTTTGCCCAATGTCGAGGGGCTGAAAGGGCCATTCGGCTGCCTCAACCGCGCGCGCTACGGCATCTCCTGGGGTGTCATGGGCGCGGCCGAGGCCTGCTGGCATGCCGGGCGCAGCTATGGGCTTGACCGCAAGCAGTTCGGCAAGCCGCTGGCCGGCACGCAGCTTTTCCAAAAGAAGCTTGCGGATATGCAGACCGAGATCGCCCTGGGCCTGCAAGCCAGCCTGCGGGTGGGCCGGCTGATGGAGGAGGGGCGCGCCGCCCCCGAAATGATCTCCATCGTCAAGCGCAACAATTGCGGCAAGGCGCTCGACATCGCGCGCATGGCCCGCGACATGCATGGCGGCAATGGCATCATGGCCGAGTATCACGTGATGCGCCACGCCCAGAACCTGGAGACGGTCAACACCTATGAGGGCACGCATGACGTGCATGCGCTGATTTTGGGCCGCGCGCAGACGGGCATCCAGGCGTTCTTCTGATGCGCCTGCGCTGGGATCACGCGGGTGATTTCGGCGGCGGCCTTCTGTGCGCGGCGCTCTTTCTCAGCGTCATCCTTGTGCCGGTCTTTGGGCCCGAGCGTACCGCGCTGGTGGTTTTGCTCGGCCCGCTCTCCTATGCGCTCACCTCGTCGAACCCGCTGTCGGTGGGGCATGTGCTCTTTGCTCTGGTTGTTGTCGGCGGGCCCATCCAACTGGTCCGATACGCGCTGCGGCGCGACAGCGGCCGGCTCATGCGATTCTGTACGGGTTCGGCGCGGCTGTCGTTGCCGCCCCGGGGTAAGCGGTGGTGCGGTGACCGGGACGCTTACCCAGGCGGCAAGAATGCAGACCATCCAAGCGGGATGATGCTTGTTCAATTCGGTCCTAGCCGCGCTTTTCCACGCTGTGCCACCCGACGGCGCCACAGGCCGGGCAGGTCAGGCGCCAGCGGGGCGCGCCGGAGGCGCCGTAGCGCAGCCCGCCCATTTCCCAGACCGAGCGTTCATGCCCGCAGGAGGGACAGGTTGCGATCCAGGCACGGCTCTCCGCCTCGGCCCGGGCGCGTGTCTGGGCCGACATGAACCGCAGGATCAAACGGTGAAAGACCGACATCGCTACCTCCAGCACCCGCGGCAGCATAGCATGGATCAGGCCGGCCCGCGCGGCCGTTCAGCGATTTCCCGGAAGCGGGCCGTTCGCCGTCCAATCCCAGCTTCCCAAATCGCGGTCCTCGACGGCCTGTTTCCAGCCAACCGCCTCGGCGCGGGCCTTGAAATTCACCCCCTCGGGCGAGTGCCGGGTGATGCCGTCAAAGAGCGTGGCCAGCATCTGGGTGGTCTGAAGCCCCTGGTTGAGCAGCGCCTGATTGGTCATCATCTTCATCATCGCAAGCTGGTTGCGCGGCACCGAGGCAATGCGGGCGGCCAGCGCCTCGACCCGCGCGTCCAGATCGGCCTCCGGAACCGCTTCCAGCACCAGCCCCATCTCGGCCGCCGCACGGCCCGAGACCTTGTCGCCGGTAAAGAGCATCCGTTTCGCGCGCTCAGGCCCCAGGCGGTAAACCCACATTGCCGTGGTCGGGCAGCCCCAGACCCG
>JBCBKN010000224.1:0-7707 GCA_038521775.1 Pseudomonadota bacterium
CGGGCCGCGGCCAGGTGGCCATGAATATGGGCGGCGACGGGGTGCTTCTGGCCAGTGCCGAGGGGGTCACCCATGTGCCGGGCCGAAAGGTCACCGAGATCGTCGACACCACCGGCGCCGGCGATGCGTGGAACGCAGCCTTTCTTGCGGCGCTGTCGCGCGGCGCGGCCCCGGTCAGCGCGGCCGATGCGGCCAATGGCCATGCGGCCGGGGTGCTCGCCTATCCGGGTGCGGTGCCCGCGCGGGAGGAGAGCTGAGGCCGTCCCGTGCGCTGAGCGCGTCCCGAGCGCTGAGGGTGTCCCGCGCGGCAGGCACGCGCCCGCCCGGTTGCACGAGGCGCCGGCCAAATCGCACGCAAAGCTGCATCCGAAACCGCGCTCAGTCCTCCACGGCCTCATCGCCTGCGGCATGGCAGAGCGCGGCAACATCCGGGATCGTCAGGTGTCGCGCGCCGTTGAGCGTGATCAGGCCGGCGCGCTTCAATGCCCCGATCTGGCGGCTCACCGTCTCGATCGTCAGGCCCAGATAGTCGGCCATGGCCTCGCGGGTCAGGGGCAGTTCGATCTCGATCCCGTCCCAGGGCGCCCGGCTGCGCAGACCGGCCCGGCGGCGCATGACAATCGACAGGAAGCTTGCGATCTTCTCGCGCGCCGTCTTGCGCCCCAGCACGACCATCCATTCGCGCGCCGCGTCGAGCTCATCGAGCGTCATGTCCAGGAGCCGGTCGCGCAGATCGCCGGAATCGCTCAAAAGCCGCTCAAAGCGCCGCCGGTCAAAAAGGCACAGGGTGACCTCATCGACCGCGACCGCATCATATTGCGCCGTTTCATGCTGGACCCGGCCGACAAAATCGCCGGGAAAGAGCAGGCCCACTGTCTGGCGCCGCCCATCGGCCATGATCCGCGACATCGAGACCACGCCCTGGACGATGGAGCCGAGCTTTGGCATGGGCTCGCCGGTGGAGGCGATCTCCTCACCCGGAAGATAGGTGCGGTAGCTTTTGATCGCTTCCAGAAGCGACAGCTCGCTGGAGGAGGAATAGGCACAGACGGCGCGATTTCGAATCGGGCAATGCTCGCATCGGATCGCAGGCGTGCGGTCTTCTCGGGTCGATGAGTAGACCGTCATCCTGGCCCTCCCTCCCTCGGATCGGCTCGTGTAACAGTGGCGAGTGCCGGGCGATCTTGCAATCCCTCATCGGCTGGGGCCTAGTGGCGCCCTGCGTCTCGCATGTTCTGGGGGGCCCGTCGCGGGCGACGCAATGCCGGTTCAACTGCACCATCACAAGCTGTCGCCCTTTTGCCGCAAGCTTCGCCTGGTTTTGGCCGAGAAAGGCGTGGAGACGGCCCTGATCGAGGAGCGGTATTGGGAGCGGCGCACCGAATTCCTGCGCCTGAACCCGGCCGGCAAGGTGCCGGTGCTGGAGATCGACGGGCGGGTGCTGAGCGACAGCGGCGCGATCTGCGAGTATCTTGAAGAGACCCGCCCCGAGCCGCCGCTTTTGGCCGGCACGCCGGCCGAGCGGGCCGAGATCCGCCGGCTGGTGAGCTATTTCGACGACAAGTTCCACCATGAGGTGACGGTCAATCTGCTGCATGAGCGGGTCACCAAACGGCTGTCGCGCGCGGGCCATCCCGACAGTCTGCGGCTGAAGGCCGGGTTGGCGGCGATCCGCTACCATCTCGACTATATCGACTGGCTGGCCGATCACCGGCGCTGGCTGGGCGGCGAGCGGATGAGCCTGGCCGATCTGGCCGCGGCCGCGCAGCTCTCCTGCCTTGACTATATCGGCGATATCGACTGGGCGCGCGTGCCCAACGCCACGATCTGGTATGCGCGGATCAAGTCCCGCCCGGCCTTTCGCCCGCTTCTGGCCGACAGCCTGCCCGGCTTTCGCCCGCCCGAGCATTACGCGGATCTGGATTTCTGAGCGTGCCGGGCAAGGGGTCGGCGCCGCGATCAGCGACCGGGGCGGCTGCGCCCGTCACCGCGGGCGAGGTGAAGGCCGAGGCGGATGCGCTGGGATTTGCCGGATGCGGGATCTGCCGGCCCGATGCCATTCCCCAGGCCCAGGCCCGGCTGCGCGCGTTCCTGGCCGATGGGCATCACGGCCAGATGGGCTGGATGGCCGAGCGCGCGGCCTGGCGGGGCGATCCCGCGGCCCTGTGGCCGCAGGCGCGCTCGGTGATCATGCTGGCCGACAGCTATGCGCCGCAGACCGATCCGCTGGCGGCGCTGGCCGCGCGGGACCGGGCGGCGATCTCGGTCTATGCCCAGCGCCGCGACTATCACGATGTCGTCAAGAAGCGGCTCAAGCGGCTGGGCCGCTGGCTGATCGCGCGCGCAGGCGGCGAGATCAAGGTCTTTGTCGACACCGCCCCGGTGATGGAGAAACCGCTGGCCGAGGCGGCCGGGCTTGGCTGGATCGGCAAGCACACCAACCTTCTGGGTCGTGATCTGGGCAATTGGGTGTTTCTGGGCGCGGTCTTCACAACGCTTGACCTCACGCCCGATGCGGCCTCGACACCGCATTGCGGCGGCTGCCGGCGATGCCTCGACATCTGCCCGACGGCGGCCTTTCCCGCGCCCTACCGGCTGGATGCGCGGCGCTGCATCTCCTACCTGACCATCGAGCATCGGGGGCCGGTGGCGCCCGAGATGCGCCCGCTTCTGGGCAACCGGATCTTTGGCTGCGACGATTGCCTGGCGGTCTGTCCCTGGAACAAGTTCAGCCGCCTGGCACATGCGGGCTATGCCGAGCGGGGCGAGCTGCGCAGCCCGGCATTGGCCGAGCTTGCCGGGCTCGACGATGCGGGGTTTCGCGCGCGCTTTGCCGGCACCCCGGTCAAGCGCATCGGCCTCGCCCGGTTTTTGCGCAATGTGCTTTATGCCATCGGCAATTCGGGCATGCCCGGGCTGGCCGGTGCGGCGGCGCGGCATCTGCAGAACACTGATCCCACCGTGGCCGATGCGGCTGGCTGGGCACTGGGCCGACTGGGCGCTGGCCCGACTGGCCCGACTGGCCCGACTGGCCCGAACGACCGGGCCTGAGATCGCCCCCGGTCAAGGCCGTGATGCCTGCGCGCCGATATCAAGCGGCGACGCCCAGCCGCCGCTCTCCGGCCTCAGTTGCCGGCAAGCTGCTGCATGTTGCGCCGGGCAAGCTCGGCCATTTCGGTTTCCGGATGCAGGCGGATAAGCTCGAACCAGACGGCCAACGCATCGGGGATGCGGCCTGACACCGCCAGGGCCGCGCCCTTTTCAAAAAGCGCCTCGGGAAAGGTCGGCAGCAGGGCAAGCGCGGCCTCGGCATCGGTCAGCGCCCCGTCCGTGTCGCCCGATTTGCGCCGCGCCGCGGCGCGCAGGGCCAGCAGATCGGCCCGGTCGGGATGGCTTGCCAGCGCGGTGTCGAGATCGCTGATCGCCCCCGTCCACAGGCCCTGCCGGCCCCGCGCCTCGGCCCGCATCACGCGGGTGTCGGCATCGTCGAGCCCGATGGAAATCGCCTGGGTCAGCGCCTGTTCGGCGATGACGAAATTGCCCTCGGCCAGCCACAGCCGGCCGGCATCGCGCATCATCGCCGCCCGGCTGAAGGCGGGCAGGCCGTTGCCCCAATCGGCCGCGACCTCAACCAGGATGACCGCCGCCGTGGCGCGCGCGCCCAGCGCCTCCAGCGCGCGGGCCTCGCAGGCCCGGGCCTCGGCCCCGCCGCCCAGCACCAGCCATTGCGCGGCCTCCTCGCGGGCGCGCTGCGGATCCTGGGAAATGCGCTGCATGCATTGGGCCATCGAGGTCAGACCGCTGGCCGTGGCGGGCAGACCGCCCAGCCCGGCCGCCAGGGCCGCAGAGGTCAGAAGAAGGGTCGGCAGGGCTCGCATCGGCGCTCCTCGCGGTCTAGCATGCCGCACAGGGATACTCTGACATGCGCGACGGGGCAAACCCCGCGGCAGCGCCAGAGGCACAGGCCGCCCCGAATGCGGGGCATGGAACATGTGGAACACATGGAACACGGGCAGGCATCGGAGCCGATGACCGATCGTTGCATCTTGAGCTTCGGCCATGGCTATTCGGCGCAGGTGCTGGGCCGCCGCCTGATCGCGGCAGGCTGGCGGGTGATCGGCACGACCCGCAGCGCCGAGCGCGCCGTGACGATGCGTGCCGAGGGCGTGGAGGTGCTGCACTGGCCGCCCGCGCCCGACGCGCTGGGGGCGGCGTTGGAGGCGGCCAGCCACCTCCTGATCTCGGCCGCGCCCGGGGCGGAGGGCGATCCGATCCTGGCCCATGCAAGCGACCGGATTGCAGCACGCGCCGGGCAGATCGCCTGGGTGGGCTATCTTTCGACCACGGGTGTTTATGGCGACCGGCAGGGCGGCTGGGTCGATGAGGGCTCGCCGCGCGATGCTGGCACGGCGCGGGGCCAGGCGCGGGTTGCGGCCGAGGATGCCTGGCTGGCTCTGTGCCAGGAGACGGGGCTGCCGGTGCACATCTTCCGCCTTGCCGGGATCTACGGGCCGGGCCGCGGGCCCTTTGCCAAGGTGCGGGCCGGCAGCGCGCGGCGGATCATCAAGCCGGGGCAGGTCTTCAGCCGGATCCATGTGGAGGATATTGCAACCGTGCTCGAGGCCTCGATCGCGCGGCCCGACCCCGGCGCGGCCTATAATGTCTGCGACGATGACCCGGCCCCGCCCCAGGATGTGATCGCCGAGGCCGCGCGGCTGTTATCGGTGCCCTTGCCGCCGGAGGTGGCCTTTGAGGAGGCCCAGATGAGCCCGATGGCGCGCAGCTTTTATGCCGAGTCCAAGCGGGTGTCGAACCGGCGCATCAAGGAGGAACTGGGGGTGCGGCTGGCCTATCCCGACTATCGCAGCGGGCTGCGCGCGCTGCTGGAGGCCGAAACCGGGTGACTGCCGACGCGGGTCAGGACGCGGGCCAGGCGGCGGGCCAGGAGGGCGGCCGGGTGGCAAGAGCCGGGTCAGGAGGCAGGGCAAGACGCGCGGGGGCATTAGGCGGGGCGGGACGCGCGGCAAGACCCGCGCTCAGACCGAGCGCAGATAGAGTCAGACCGAGCGCAGATAGAGATCGTAATCGACATTGGTGACGCGCAGGTTGAGGCGGGCCATCTCCTGCTCCTTCATCAGCCCATAGCAGCGGGCAAACTCGGCACCCAAGGCCCGGGCGGCAAAGCCGTTCTCCTGAAAGGCCGCAAGCGCCCGTCCCCAGCCAAGCGGCAGCGCCGGCCCGTCCTCGGGCCCGGCCTCGCCCTGCGCCGGCGCGCCGGGTTCGGCGCCCGCCTCGATCCCGTCGAGCATCGCCTGAAGGATCAGCGCCAGCGCCACATAGGGGTTGGCATCGGCGCCGGCCAGCCGGTGTTCGAACCGCGCGCCGGGGCCGCGTGTGGCCGGCACGCGCAGGGCGGTGGAGCGGTTGTCGAGCCCCCAGGCGGCGACGCTGGGCGCATAGCTGCCCGGCCCGAAGCGGCGATAGGAATTGAGATGCGGCGCAAGCCCCAGCATCGAGGCCGACATATGCTGCTTGAGCCCGCCGATCGCCCCGCCCAGCATCGGGTTGAGCTGCCCCTCCTGAGGCCCCGAGAACATATTCTCCCCGGCCTCGTCGAGCAGCGAGACGTGGAAATGCAGCCCCGAGCCCGCCATCTCGCCATAGGTCTTGGCCATGAAGCTGGCCTCAAACCCCTGCGCCCGCGCGGTCTCGCGGATGGCAAGCTTCAGGAGATAGGCCTGGTCGGCCGCCTCCAACGCCCCCGCGCTATGGGCAAGATTGATCTCGAACTGCCCCGGGCCGAACTCGGCCAATGCCACATCGGCCCCGAGGCCCAGGCCCCGGGCCGCGGCGATCATCGCGTCCAAGAGCTCGGCAAACGGGTTCTGGACCGAGAGCTGATAGATCTGCGCCTCGCTGAGCCGTTCGCCGCCCAGGGGCGAGCGGGGCGGCTGGGCACGCCCGGCCGCGTCGCGGGCCGGATCGGTGATGTAGAATTCCAGCTCAGGGGCGATCACCGGGGTCAGCCCCCGCGCCGCCAGACGCGCCGCAACCCCCGCCAAAGCGGCGCGCGGGTCATAGGGCGTGGCCGTGCCGTCATCCTCAAGCATGGTCATCAGCGCGATCGCGCGGCGCCCCCCGGTCCACAATGCCGGGGCGATGCGCGCGGCATGGCAGGCGGCATCCGGGTCGCCACGGCTGAGCGCGATGCCGGCGGCCTTGGTGTCGGCCGACAGGATGTCGAGATTGTAAAGCGAGGCCGGCATCCGCACGCCGCCGGCCAGCTTGCGCGCCTGATCCACCGGCAGATGCTTGCCGCGCGCAACCCCGTTCATGTCGGGAAAGACCAGCTCAAGCGTCTCCAGCCCCGGCATGGTGTCGATGCAGGCGGCAATGGCGTCGGATGTCAGCATGGTGAGTTCAGCATGGCGGGGTCAGCATGGTGTCAGCATAAAACCGGGTCAGCATGGTGGAGCCTCGGCAAACAGGCACAGGATCTGCAGGGCAATTGTGGCGCCGGCCAGGGCGGTGATCTCGGCGACGTCGAAGGGGGGCGAGACCTCAACGACATCGGCGCCGCGAATGTCGAGCCCGGCAAGCCCGCACAGGATGCTCAGCGCCTGATGGGTCGACAGCCCGCCCACAACCGGCGTTCCGGTGCCCGGCGCAAAGGCAGGGTCGAGCCCGTCAATGTCAAAGCTCAGATAGCAGGGCCCCGTCGCCCGGGCGCGGATCGCGGCGATGGTCTCGCGCAGCGGCGTGTCATGCACGGTGATCGCATCGCGGATCTCGATGCCCAGCGGCGCATCATTGGTGGTGCGGATGCCGATCTGGATCGAGCGGTCGGGGTCGATCAGCCCCTCATGCACGGCGTGATAGAACATCGTGCCATGGTCGATATCCGTCAGGGTCCGGGGCGCGCCGGCCTCGGTCTTGCCCGGGGCATCCTCCCACCGGTCCCCCTCCCAGGTGTCGGTATGGGCGTCGATCTGGATCAGCCCCAGCGGGCCGTGCCGGGCGGCATGCGCGCGCAGCGAGGGGTAGGCGATGAAGTGATCCCCGCCCAGCAGCAGCGCCCGCGCGCCGGTGCCGATGATCTGGCCGACCGCGCCTTCGATCCGGGCCGGGTTCTCGGTCGGATGCCCGGTGCGCAGGGCCACATCGCCCCAGTCGATGACCCGCAACCGCTCGAACGGGTCAAAGGGCGATGGCCAGGCCCGCGCCCAGGAGAGATTGGTCGAGGCCGCACGGATCGCGCGCGGGCCCAGCCGGGTGCCGGGCCGCCCGCTGACCGAACTGTCGAGCGGCACGCCCACCACAGCCACATCCGCCCCGGCCGCATCGCCGCCATAGGGGCGTCGGCAAAAGCTCAGCGGCCCGGCAAACATCGGCTCGTCCGCGCCGCCGCTGCCCTGCGGGTCGGGATAGCCCTGGCGGTGGTCGGTCATGTCCCTCCCCTCGGGGGTCTTGGGGTTTCAGCGTGGCGTTCCAGCGATGTGGTCCGAGCGTGGGGTCTAAGTCTTCAGCGTGGGGTCCCGGCATGGGGTGTCGGCATCGGGTGTGGGAGGGCCCCGCGCCCGGGCCGCAGGCTTCCAAATGACGCGCCGCCCGCGCCGGCGTCAAGCCGGGGCGCAGTGCCTCACCCATCTGCGGCCGGAAATGCCCATCGGACGGCTTGCCAAGCCCGGTTTGTGATCACAGGATGGC